>JAFQOC010000256.1 GCA_017420845.1 Clostridia bacterium | reverse complement strand
GTGCGTCAACCTCTACAAGATCGTCCACCGCGTCAGCCGTGAGAACAACTACGAAAAGATCCTCTCCATGTTCAACGATACCCTCCAGGGCCGCGCCCCGGGGTTGGGCATCGTCTTCGGCGGCACGCCCCAGTTTTTGGAGGATTCCCGCCGCGGCCTGTTCTCCTACGAGGCTCTGCGCTCCCGCCTTTGCGACAGCCGAGTTGCCTTGGAGGGCTTCAAGAATCTCATCGGCCCCGTCATCCGTCTGCGCCGCCTGGCCGACGACGAGCTACTGGCCCTCATCCGCCGTGTAACCGCCCTCTACGCCCAGTTCTACGGCTGGGAGTGCCGCATCACCGACGCCCAGCAGTTGGCCTTCCTGAATCTCTGTCTTTCCCGCGCGGGGGCTGACAGTCTGATTACTCCCCGCGAGATGCTCCGCGACTACATGACCGTCCTGAACATCCTCATGCAGAACCCCGAGGCTACTTTTGAGCAGGTGGTGGGGTCGGCGGTGACCTTGAAGCCAACGGGTGACGGGGACGGCGATGGGGACGGAGACGCGTGGGTGCCCACCGCCGCGGAAAAGGGAACGACTCCCGTGACAGCGGAGGATAAGAAGAAGTTTAACCCCGAGGACCTGGATTTCTAAAGGAGACTTGAACCATGTTTGGCCTGTTCAAAAAGAAAAAAGCCCCTACCCAAAAGGCGGCAGAGAAAACCCATACCATGCCTCCGAGAGAAGGACTGTTTGCGGAGGTCTGGGAGTTTTTGGAATCCAACTCCGCACCCGACTTCTTTGAGGCGGGGACCACCATCACCGAGTGCCTCTTCCGTGAGGAGGACGGCATGATCGACCTGTTCGTGACCCGAAACGGGCAGACCATCAGCTTCAACCTCGATAACGAGACCGTCTTTATGAGCGACGACAGCGATGCCGACGAGACGGTGGCGCTGACCGAGTTTGCCGATCTTGCCGATCTGCAAGCCCGCATGAATCATTTCGTCACGGCTCATACGAAAAGTACCCTGTTCTAAAGTTTTTGGAATTCCTAAAACCTTTTTACAACAAGGTTTTAGACCGCCGGAGGCCGTTCCTCCGCTTTCCGGAAAGGACACCGCTATGCTCTACGCCCTCTCCGTCCACGCCTCCAACCGCTACGCCTACGCCTTCCGTGACCGTGGTTTTGGAGGCTATGACCGTACCCCTTGCCCCTCCTGTGGGCGGGAGATTGCCACTCCTTTCCCGCGCACCGCCCCCCGCGCGTATGAAGTGGAGGGCGGAGCCAGATACCCTGACTTTTTGGAGTTTACAGGGGTTCCCGTGGGAGACTTTGTCTGCTCTGCGCGGGTGATCGACCTGTTCCGCGAGGCGGAGATCAGCGGTCTGGGGGAGATCGAGTCGGTCCCTGTCTTTCGCGTGAAAGGGGCAAAGGCCGAGCCTGTCTACCAATTCGCGTCCATCATAGGCCGCGTGGAGCTTGACCTCCCCGCCATGAAGCTGAAGAAAAAGAACCTCTGCCCCGCTTGCGGGCGGTTTGCATGGAGCCGCGAAAGGCTGTACACCATCCCCGCCGCCTTGGATATGGACACCTGGAGCGGTCACGACCTCTGCCGCGTGGGGGATTTCCCCGCTATGACCGTGTGTAGTGAACGGGTGGCCGAGGTCATCCGCAAGCATAGGCTTACGGGCGCGGAGATGGGGCAGATCGCGGATATGTTTCGCGCCTTTTGAAAGGAGATTGCCGTGAAGTATGACGTTTTCTTCCCCACGCCCATAGAAAGCATAGCCGACCCCACCAATGACAACCTGGACGTGTGCGTGACCACCGCCGACGGCGAAGCCTACACATTGGTCTTTATCACACCCGATAATCTCAAATTCCTGATGGAATCCAACCGCGAGGATCACATATCTCCGTCATTCAAGTATATCGTGGTAAAACGCATGGATGAAGGCATGATCCGCCGAGCCTTGGATGAGATCGTCTGTGATCCCACCCTGCTCTCATATTATGGCAAAGATTGACCTTATTTGAAAGTTCTTGAAGATTCTTAAGGAACTTCTTTCAAGAAGTTCCTTAAGCGGGTGCAGGGCAGAGCCCTGCCGTTCCCGGAAAGGAGCCCCCATGACCGAAGCTGACCGCATATTCGAACGCTTTCCCGAATTCATCCGTGAGTACATCTTCACCCACCGCTGGGAGTCTCTGCGAGGGGTGCAGGTGGCGGCGGCGAGGACGCTGTTCCTCACGGACCACCACCTCCTGCTCACCTCCTCCACCGCCAGCGGCAAGACCGAGGCGGCCTTTTTCCCCATCCTCTCGGACCTCTGCGAGAACCCGCCCATGAGCGTGGGGGCGCTGTACATCTGCCCCCTGAAATCCCTCATCAACGACCAGTTCGGGCGCATGGAGGAGCTTCTGGACATGACGGGCATCCGCGTGACCCGCTGGCACGGGGACGTGGCCCAGTCCCACAAGAAAAAGCTCCTGGAGAAGCCCTCTGGCATTCTGCAGATCACCCCCGAGTCGTTGGAGGCCATGCTCATGAACCGCTCCAACGACATTCTGCGGCTGTTCGGGGATCTACGCTACGTGGTTATCGACGAGATCCATACCCTTACGGGTACCGATCGCGGTAATCAGATCATCTGCCAGCTTTCCCGTTTGGGCCACCTCATCGGCCGTAGCCCCCGCCGTATCGGTCTATCGGCCACCATCGGTGACCCGGGCCTCGCCGCCGACTGGCTGGCGGGAGATACGGGTATCCCCGTGGACGTCCCCACCTTCGAGGAGGGCAAGATCAAGTGGCGGCTGGGTCTGGAGCATTTCTACATCCAGAACCCCAAGGATAACCAGTCGGTGGAGCCTGCGGATCCTCAGCAGGACGGTCACGACGACGCTTCGCATGGTGATATGGCAGACGAGACTCATGACGGTGAGATCGTGGATTATGAGAAAGCCCTTGACCTCTCCACCGCCCAGGCTGTCGCCGCCTCCATGGTGGAGTCCGCCCTCCCCAAGACCGCCGCTCACCCCCTGGACGCGGGCTACGAGTATATGTACGACTGCGTCAAGGACAAGAAGTCCCTTGTTTTCTCCAACTCCCGTGAGGAGACCGAGTACCTCTGCGCCACCTTCCGCCAAATTGCCAAGGCGCGGGGAGAGCAGGATGTATTTCTGATCCACCACGGCAACCTGTCCGCCTCTCTGCGGGAGGAGGCCGAGGCCAAGATGAAGGACGAGGAGATCTTCGCCGTCACCTGCGCTACCGTCACCATGGAGCTGGGCATCGACATAGGCCGCCTGGAGCGGGTTCTGCAGAACGGTGCTCCCAACAGCGTGTCCTCCTTCCTCCAGCGCCTGGGACGGTCGGGGCGTCGGGGCGAGCCCCCCGAGATGATGATGGTCTTCCGTGAGGAGGATCCCCTGCCCAACACCCCTCTGCCCCAGCTGATCCCGTGGGAGCTGCTCCGGGGTATCGCCATCATCCAACTCTACATCGAGGAGCGCTTCATTGAACCCCCACGCCGCAAGAAGATGCCCATGAGCCTGCTCTTCCATCAGACCCTGTCCATTCTGGCCGCCGCGGGAGAGCTGACCCCCCGCCGTCTGGCCGAGCGGGTCCTGTCTCTGCCTCCCTTCGCGGAGGTGTCGAGGGAGGACTACCGCACCCTCATGGTCTCCATGATCGAGCACGATTTTTTGGAGATGACCGAGGAAAAGGGACTGATCGTAGGTCTTGCGGGAGAGCGGCTGCTGAAGAGCTTCAAGTTCTACGCCGTGTTCAAGGACTCCGAGGACTTCACGGTCCGCGCGGGTTCGGACGAGATCGGCACCATCACCACCCCGCCCCCCGTGGGGGATCGCTTTGCTCTGGCGGGCCGCGTTTGGGAGGTGGAGGAGCTGGATATCCAGCGCAAGCTCATCTACGTGAGGCAGGTGGACGGCAAAATGGAGGTCTCCTGGCCGGGAGATTTCGGTGAGATCCACACCAAGATCGTTCAGCGGATGCGCAAGATTTTGGAAGAAGATACGGTCTACCCCTACCTGAAGCCCAATGCAAGGAAGCGCATTGAGGTCGCCCGCCACGTGGCACGGAACACGGGGATGCTGGCGCACTCTCTGGTCTCCCTCGGCGGCTACACCTGGTGCCTGTTCCCCTGGCTGGGCACTCGCTCCTTCCGTACCCTGCGGAAGTTTATCGCCCGCAACGCCTCCCTGTGTAAGATCAGCAATCTGGAATTCGAGGGCTGCTACTACCTCACCTTCCGCATGGAAAGAGGGAACGACTACGATCTCATTTCAAAGCTTTCGTCCATCGCCGAGAGCGACGGCATTGACTGTGAGGCCTTGGTGCAGAGCGGGGAGGTGCCCATTTTCGAAAAATACGACGAGCATATCCCCGGAGAGCTTCTCCGCCGTGCCTACGCCGCCGACAGATTGCGGGCGGACGAGGCCGAGGCGAGGCTGAGGGAGCTGTTGGCGGAGTATTGATCGCGGGCGCCGCTTGTTCCCGTTTCATTGCCCTGCTGTCTGGGGACAAAATTCCGATCCCGGATTGACAGAATCGCCGTAACATGGTATAATTACGATAATCTGATTTCATTCCCCGTTTCAAATCATGCAACCTGAAAGGAGTATGACATGATGAACGAATCCCTGTTGACATACATATCCGCCTGCCCCACCGCCTACCAGGCCGTGGAGCACACCGCCGAGATCCTGGAGGCCGCCGGCTATCAACACCTGCGTGAGGGTTGCCTGAGCAGCCTTGCCGCGGGACGCGGTTACTACGTGACCCGAAACGGCTCCTCCCTCATCGCCTTCCGTACCCCTTCGTCCACGGATTTCCGAGGCTTCATGATCACCGCCGCCCACGATGACTCCCCCTGCTTCAAGATCAAGGAGAACGCCGAGCTGTGCGACGGCCGTACCCTTCGTCTGGCGGTGGAGAAGTACGGCGGTATGCTGTGCGCGACCTGGATGGACCGTCCCCTGGCCGTAGCGGGACGAGTCACGGTGCGTACCTCCGGGGGAATTTCCGTCCGTCCCGTGGTCCTGTCGGATACGACGGGCATCATCCCCTCGGTGGCTATCCACATGAACCGTAACGCCAACGACGGAGCTTCCTACAACCCCGCTGTGGATATGCTTCCGCTCATGGGGGAGGCCTCCGACGCGGGCCTTCTCCGCCGCCGCTTGGCCGAGGCTCTGAATGTGGCCGAAGCGGATATTCTCACCACCGACCTGTTCCTCTACAATCCCCAGCCCGGCATGGAGTGGAGCGGCTATATTTCCGCCCCCCGTCTGGACGATCTCCAATGCGCCTATGCCTCCCTGTCGGCCTTCCTGACCGCGGGAGAAGCCTCTGCCATCCCCGATACCGTTCCCGTCTTCTGTCTCTTTGATAACGAGGAGGTGGGCAGCCAGACCAAGCAGGGAGCGGCGTCTACCTTCCTGTTCGATACCCTGACAGGGATCTGTGAGGCGGTCGGATTATCCCATGCAGGCATGATCGGGAAGCTCTCCTCATCCTTCATGGTCTCCTGCGACAACGCCCATGCCGTCCACCCCAACCACCCCGAATATCGGGACCCCAACCATGCGGTCTATATGAACGGGGGCGTGGTCATCAAGTACAACGCCAACCAGCGGTATACCTCGGACGCGGTATCCGCCGGGCTGTTCGCCCTGATCTGCGAGAGAGCCGGCGTGCCGATTCAGTATTACGCCAATCGCGCTGACATGATGGGAGGCTCTACTCTGGGTAACATCGCCAACACTCAGGTCTCCTTGAATACCGTGGACATCGGCCTTCCCCAGCTGGCTATGCACTCTTCCTTCGAGACGGCGGGTGCCAAAGATACGGCTTACCTGGTGAACGCCCTCACCACCTTCTTCTCCACCGAGCTTTTGGACTGTGGGGAAGGGGAGTACCGACTGACGGAGCCCCGCACTGTCCGCGGGGAGGATTGATCTCCCCACCATTCCGGATCCTGAAAGGAGTTCCCATGAACAATCGAGACATTCTGGATATGTATGGCCGTGGAGACCCCCGCGCCACCGAGGAGGCAAACGCGTTGTATGGCTACGACTGTCTGAAGGTCGCTCTGAACGTGCTGGACCATCAGAGGCAGGCAGAGGCCTGTGTGAGCTACGCCTTTGAGCTGGCCGCCGAGCGTGCCCACGCCGATGATCCGCCTTCCTTGAAGCTGTACCTGCTTCGCATCACCCGTGAGCAGGCCATTGATCTGTTCCGCGGTCAGAAGGATGCCAAGCGTGGAGACAGTATGTTCCTCCGGATCCTGGACGAGCTGAGCGAATGCTTTCCCGTCAAGGTGGATGGGTTCGGCATTGAGCCCTCGGAGGAGGCTCAGGCCCTTTTGGCCGCCGAGGCAGTAAGCGCGTTCCTCCGCAAGCAGAAGCGGGAGGCGCGGGACGTGTTTGTCTGCCGTTACTTTTACGGAGATTCTGTTTCCGAGATCACCGATCGCTTCGGCCTCAGCTCCAAGCAGGTCTATACCCTGCTTTTGCGGGTACGCCAAAAGCTGTCTCGCCATTTGGCGGAGCAGAAAAAAATCGGCGTGACCGATATCGCCGTGGCCGCCTTGGCCGTGAACCACCTGGAAGATCAACTTCTTCTGGATGCCCGCAGGTCGGGCAAAAAGCTCCGTCGGGGCTTGCCTGTGCTGATGGCGGCGGCCTGCGTAGCCCTGATCGCGGTATCCTTCCCCTATCTGCGGGAGGTCATCAACACCGACCTTACGCTCCGGGATCGGAACTGGCGGGACGAGGGAAAGGTGGAGGGCGATGCCGAAATAGCCTTCAAGCCCAATCCGGCGGATATCTTGCCCCTGGGTGACACGGTCACGCTGGGCAGCAATACCCTGACGCTGGAGGCGGTTACCGAGACCACAGCCACCTACACCTTGGTCAAGACCGACGCGTCTCCCCTGTATGCCGCCGTCAGCGACCGCATGGGCGACGCCCTGGCTTCCACCGAGAAGGACTACAAGGTGGACGGCGTGACCATTCGTCACGGTACCCTCCGCGTTTACGTGAATGGCTCCTCCGAGCGTTTGTCCGAGCTTCCCGTCGCCCCCGGTACCTATACCCTTGTGGTGGACTTTTCCACCATCCGAGGCGGCACCTACCCCATGGAGGACTACATGAGCTTCTACGCTTACATGGGTGAGGAAAAGACGGTCATGCGGGTGTTCTTCAGCCTGGAGCTCCCTCCTGCCGAGAGCGAGTCCGCAGGGGTCGGCGATGCCGTTACCGAGCCCGAGACCTGACGTATAGAAACAGGCGACCCACAAAAAATGGGTCGCCTGTTTCTATGGAACGTAGGACGGAAAAGGTCATTTTGGTTGATCAATATTTTCTCAAAATCGCGTTCAGCGACTCCCCGATCACCTCGTCGGCGACCTCCTTCTTCATGAAGCGGAACTTGCCTGCGGGGTTGGGGATGGCACGGGTGGCGTCCGCCAGCTCGGGCTGCTCGGGAATGGCGGCGTAGAACTCCAGATCCACGGGATCCATGAGGGAGTAGTAACCGCCTTCGCCCTCCACGGCAAACTGAATAGCGGTGAGATCGTAGGAGGAGTTCATGCCCTTGCGGGGGAGATGGGTCCAATCGCGGGTGTAGTAGTGGTAGGCCATGACCAGTGGGTGAGATGCAATGATGGCGGGATCCTGAATGTGATCGTATCCCGTCATGATCTGCCAGCCGATGTGGAAGTCGGAAAGATATACGGCGGTGGGCCACTCCGTGAAGACTACCTCAGCGGCCTTGTAGTCCGAGATGACGTTGCACTCGCGGCCCTCGGGAAGAATGGCGGCCATGGAGACCAGGCAGTTGACTTTGGCCTTTACCAGCTCCATGCCCGTGAGGGGGCTGATCTCGTCGGCACCGCTCTGCAGGAGGGCGGCCAGATTATTGAACATGCCGATGGTGATGATCATGACGCTGTCGTCCTCGGCCCCCGCCAGCAGGGTGCGGTAGAAGGTGACCTCGTCGTCGGTCTTCAGAGTGCCGTTGCGATACGCCTCGGAGAACGTCTCGGCCACGGCGTCGTTGTACTTGTGGCAGGGGGGATCGTCCTGGAAGCCCTCGCCGCTCCATTGACCCAGATAGGGGGTCTCCATGCCGCAATGACGGCAGACGGCGTCGATGGTACCGGTGCCCGCTTTGTTGGAGGTGCAGTTGCAGATACCCAGAATGGGGAATTTGTACTTCTTGGCATAGTCGATGAGGCAGACCAGCGCGCCTACGTCGTCGCAGTCGGGGCCGATGTCGGTGTCCAGAATGACGGCGCGGGGCTTCTTGCAAAGAGGTTCAAAAATGTGGTTCATGGCGAAGGTTCCTTTCGTATGTTTTTTTATAGGTTCTGTCGATTCAATCGAAACGGTTCCGACAGCGAAGACGGGGAAGGATGGCCGTGTCCAGACCGTTGATCAGACCCAGCACACGGCTGTCACGGTAGGGAAAGCCGTCGGGGACGGTTCTGCCGTCGGGGAGGTGGAGGGTCAGCAGGTGGGGAGGCAGGGGGCTGCAATCGGCAGGGGCTATGGGGGGACACCGCATAAGACGGGTCGCGACGTCAGCCTCGAAGTGGTAGATGACCGTAGCGGTCTCGCAGGCGGTGTCCATAGCCTTCAGCTCTCGCAGAACGGGGGGAAGGAAATCCCACTCGGCAAAGGCGCGGCAGGCCTCTCCCAGTACCAGGATTGGATAACCCAGATGAATGCGGCGGTTCAGAGCCTCACGGACGGTGGGCTGCTCCAAAAGCAGGGCGGCATCCGCGGCGCACATGGCGAAAACGGGGGTAGACCATCCCGTTATGCCGTCGCACAGGGCTCGGATTCCCCCAGAGTCGGGGACGGGAGCGGCCTCGCCCCCCGCCTCGGGGGGAGTGAGGGTAATGGGCAACAGGGTACAGGCTGAGGCGCAGTCCCGATTCAGAGCGGCGCGCAGAGCCTTCAGACTGTCCTCGCAGGCGGAAGACAGGAAGGGGATGAGGAAGGAGGGGGATTCCTTGTGGACGGCCTCACCACAGCTCCGCCATAGGCGGTCAGAGGTCAGAAGGGGATCTTCACACAGCTCGGGGGACTGTCCCCAGGCTACTACCGACAGGTGGAGGTCTTCCGTGGCGGTCTCGTCGACCCGAATCGTGGAATCGTCTACGGGGATAGTGCGGTCAGCCGCCAGGCGGTTGATTCCGCAGAGGATCTCGATAAGGCGGCTGTCCTTCAAAAGAGCCGCGGAGCTCAAGGTGACCGAGACCGAAAGCTGCATATTCATGGGGAGGACGCCTGCCTCCAACAGGGTGTCCGTCACGGCGGCGGCGGTATTGGCGGCGGCGGCATAGCCCATACCCGACCGAGGAATGGTGACGGTGGCCCCGCTCAGAACCGTATTGGCCTCGGGGACGGTTACCAGCCGCCCGTGATGGAGGGTGAGGGGGGTGAGATCTTGCCCGTCGGGGGTGACGCCGCTCTCGGTAGGATG
>JAFQOC010000255.1 GCA_017420845.1 Clostridia bacterium | reverse complement strand
CCTTCATAAAGGAAATGGTACTGCCGGACAGAATCAATTTGATTTGCGTGTCCTTAAACTTATGGTCAATGTTGTACTGCAATTCAGACAAGAAACCCTTGTCAGACTGAGAAAGAAAACCCCTCCCCTACGAACCGCACACTACTATTTATACGGAGGAACCCATGGACAACCCCAAAACCACCCACACCAAAGAACAGCTCAAGATCCTGCGCCTGCTTGCCGCCGAGTACCCCTCCATCGCTCTGGCCAGCGCCACCCTGGTGAACCTCAACGCCCTGTCCAATCTCCCCAAGGGCACCGAGCACTTCATGAGCGACCTCCACGGCGAGGCCGAGGCCTTTGAGCATATCCTCAACAACTGCTCGGGAGTCATCCGCGAGAAGGTGGACACCCTGTTCTACCGCACCATGTCCGAGGAGTCCCGCCGCACCCTCTGCACTCTGATCTACTATCCCACCGAGAAGATGGAGGAGCTGCGGGGAGGCGGTGTCGTGGGCCCCGAGTGGTACCGCATCACCCTGTACCGTCTGGTGGATCTGGCCCGTTCCGTGGCCTCCAAGTACACCCGCGCCAAGGTGCGGGAGGCCCTGCCCGCCGACTACCAGTACATCATCGACGAGCTGCTCCACACCTCGGGCGAGGAGCATGATAAGCAGGAGTATTACCGCAACATCATCGACACGGTGATCGAGGTAGGCCAGTCCGAGGCCTTCATCGTAGCCCTGTGCAACCTCATCAAGCGCATGGCGGTGGACCGCCTCCACGTGGTGGGTGACATCTACGACCGAGGCAACCACGCCGACCGCATCCTGGATATGCTCCGGGAGCACCACCACGTGGATATCCAGTGGGGCAACCACGATATCGTCTGGATGGGTGCCGCCGCGGGCTCTCCCGCCTGCGTGGCCACGGTGCTGAACTCCGCCCTCCAGTACAACACCCTCTCCATCGTGGAGAACACCTACGGTATCTCCCTCCGCGACCTCATCGGATTTGCCCAGGAGACCTACCGCGACTCCACCTGGTTCATGCCCCGCAACCCCGACGACGCCTACTACGTCAAGAACAGCATGGACAACCTGGCCAAGGCCCACAAGGCCATCGCCATCATCCTCTTCAAGCTGGAGGGTCAGCTCATCCGCCGCCATCCCGAGTTCGGCATGGAGGATCGGCTGGTGCTGGACAAGATCGACTATGAGAACAATACCATCACCCTGAACGGGGAGACCTACCCCCTCAACGACGGTCATTTCCCCACCATCGACCCCGCCGACCCCTACGCCCTCACCGACGCCGAGCAGTCCCTCATTGATTCCCTGACCCACGCCTTCCGTCACAGCAAAGCCCTGCGGAAGCACATCGAGTTCCTGTACAATGACGGCGCCCTCTACAAAACCTGCAACGGCAACCTTCTGTTCCACGGCTGTGTCCCCATGACCCCCGACGGGCAGTTCGATGCAGTGACCTCCTTCGACGGCGTTACCCGCAAGGGCCGCGCCTACATGGACTTCTGCGACAAGACCGCCCGCGCCGCCTTCTACGAGCATGGGCAGGACGCCCTGGACTTTATGTACTACCTGTGGTGCGGCCGCCAGTCCCCCCTCTTCGGACGGGAGCGGATGACCACCTTCGAGCGGTATTTCGTGGCGGACCGCAAGACCTGGACCGAGACCAAGAATCCCTACTACGATTTGGTGGAGAGCTACGAGACCGCCACCTTCATCCTGCGGGAGTTCGGGCTGGACGAAAAGACGGGCCACATCATCAACGGCCACGTCCCCGTCCGCGCCGCCATTGGAGAGCCTCCCGTCAAGGCGAGGGGCCGCTACATCCGCATCGACGGCGGCTTCTGCCGCGCCTACCACGACCGCACGGGCATCGCGGGCTACACCCTGATCTACACCTCCAAGGGTCTGCGCCTGGTGTCCCACTCCCCCTTCGAGGGCAAGACGGCGGCCGTCCGTCAGAACCGCGACATCCTGGCCACCGACGACGTCATCTTTGAGATGATGCCCCACCGTATGCTGGTCAGAGATACCGACTACGGTAAGCGCATCATCGAGCGCATGGCGGATCTCCGCGCCCTGCTGGATGCCTATCGGGAGGGTATCGTCTCGCCGGAGTCCTGATTGGCAAATTGCAGTTTATCGTTCCGATAAACTGCAATAGTGAAATACGCTTCGCGTGTGAAATGCCTTCGGCGTGAAATACGCTTCGCGTGTGAAATCCTCCCTTCGGTCGGGTGTCGGAAGAAACCCTACGGGTTTCAATTTTAGTTTCAATTTTAATTAAAATGGACAAAACCGAAGGTTTTGCACCTGAACATGCCGAAAGGCATATTTCACTTGCGCGTAGCGCAAATTTCACACCGCAGGTATTTCACACGCCGCAAGGCGTATTTCACTCAAATTTGGGT
>JAFQOC010000254.1 GCA_017420845.1 Clostridia bacterium | reverse complement strand
GGTAGGGGCGCACCTATGTGTGCGCCCGCAACCCCGCCCCTCACGGTAGGGGCGCACCTATTTGTGCGCCCGAGCATAGGAAAAGAACCCAACCGACAGCGGGAGGGTTCTTTCGTTTTGGGGAAGGATCACGCTGCTTTCCGCGCCTCCCGCTCCTTCAGGATCTGATCAACGATGAGGACTATCGAGGCGGCCACCAGACCAAGGAGGATGACATCCTCCTCCCAGCTCTGGTAGTATTCCCAATGCACACCGTCCGAGGAGCTGGCGCCAAAGGAAACGCCAAAGCCCACGGTCAGGATAGCGGCCACATAAAGAAGGACATTCCGTACCGCCGCCCGCGTCATGGCGCGCTTGCCCTTTGTCCATTCGGCGGTGGATAGGCCGCCGCTTTCAAGAAGAGATCGGTAGCCGATACGGAACAGGAAGGGAGCGGCGATCACTGTCAGAGTGCCGAGAGCAAAGAAAATGAATGAGGTAATGTTGTACAGTGTGTTATTCTCTCCCCAATAGGTATGCCCCCAGTCAAAGCCCGTGAAAAGGGTCGTAAGAACAGCACTGAAGACGATCCCGACAGCCTGGGTAACATTCAGCCAAAGGATACGCCGTCCGATGGCTTTGGGTTCTGGGAGCAGGTAGGGATCGGGCAGGATCAGCCCCGCCCAGGGCTTCAGCATCCACGCGGCGTAGGGCTTTTGGAGCCACAGCGTCAGCACCCCGCAGATACAGCAGAGGACCAGAGCAACGGGGAGATAGGAGACGGCGGACAGCACGCTGTTGAGATAATGGTGATCCCGCATCAAGACCAGGGGAGTGCTCAGGATCAACAGATCGGCGATGACCGTGAAGGCGCGGTAGGACCAATACGTCAAGGTGCGGCAGGCGGCAGTCAGCTCGTTTGCCGGTAGGCGGACGCCGTCTCCGTCGATCTGCTCCGACAGGGTGTCCTTCAGGCGCATGGTGGCCATCACTGCCAAGACCACGGCGGCCACGGTAAAGGCCACCATGCAGAAGAAGCCGATCACGGGACGGTAGAAGCCGTAGCTGACGGCCAGATGGACCACGTACCCCACGCAGGACAGGGCGATGGCGATGAGCAGGGAGGTGCGGAAGCTGGTAAGGGAGCGCTTGGTCATGCTCCGCAACCCCCGCAACGCCCGGGGATCCGACGTGGGGCGGGTCTGCGTCGGTGCGTTTTCTTCCTCATTTAAAGGGGTTTCATGGGTGTAACCCTCTTCTTCGGTCTCGTGAGACCCTTCGGCGGGATCGGTGATGACAGGGGCGGACTCTCTGGTCTGTGCCTCCCGCATTCTCTCCCCTCGGAGCAATTCATCCACCGTCACCCCAAAGAGATCGGCGATAGCGGGGAGCAGCAGGATATCGGGCATGGCCTCGTCCCGCTCCCAGCGGCTGACGGCCTTGTTGGATACGGCCAGGCGGTCGGCTACCTCCTGTTGGATCAGCCCCTGCGCCCGACGGAGGGCGGAAAGAAAGGAGCCGAGTGTTTTCTTTTCCATGATATGTAGTCCTTTCGTTAATGTTTTCAAATTTGGGTTTATCGGCGCGTTGGGTTGCAGCTATG
>JAFQOC010000253.1 GCA_017420845.1 Clostridia bacterium | reverse complement strand
GTATCCCCTGCCACGAAGGGCAGGCTCATGGCCGCATGTCCAAACCAGATGGCCTGAAGGAGCTGCCCGTTGCGGTAGAGCATGATCTTGACGTGCTTTCCGCCGCCTAAAGGGATGATTTTTTGAACCGTGGCGTCCCGCAGGATAAAGAGAGGAGTGGGATTCTCCACGCCGAAGGGCTCCATCCGCTCCAGCTCCTCGGCGACGGTCATGGTGAGATCCTCAACCTCCACCTCCCCGTCCGCCTCGTAGCGAACAGCGGTCATCTCCTCGGTGAGAAGCGTAGCGGCGTAGGCGTTGATCCGAGCGCGGAAATCGGGAATATCCGCCCGTCGGACCGTGAGTCCGGCGGCCAGCTCATGACCGCCGAAGCGGATCAGAAGCTCCCGGCTGTCAGCCAAGGCCTCCACCAGATTCATTCCCTTCACGCTGCGGCCTGAGCCCTTGCCCACGTCATGGGGGGAGGGCTCTCCCTCCATGGCTCCGTCAAAGGAGATGAGAATAGAGGGGAGGCCGTATTTTTCGGTGATGCGGGAAGCAACAATGCCCACGATGCCCTGCAACCAGCCGTCGTCCTCCAGAACGATCACGCATGGCTTGGGTTCTCCCCGCTCCACCGCCTCGGCAAGCTGGGTGTCGATCATGGCGTATGCCTGCTCGGCAATACGATTCTCCTCGGCCTGACGGCGGGAGTTGATCTCGCAGAGCTCCTGCGCCATAGCCTCGGCGGTTTCGGGGGCTTCAGCCAGCAAAAGCTCCACGGCCATCATGGCGTGGGTAATGCGGCCGGCGGCGTTGATACGGGGGGCAATGCCGAAGCCCACCAGTCCGGAATTGACCTTCCGACGGGGCTTTTTGGCTTGTGCGCCTCCTGCGGCGGAGCGGCTGTTGCCATTTCCCGAGATAGCCTCCAGAAGAGCCACAAGCCCCGGGCGCTCGGTGCGGTCAAGCATAGCCAGTCCTCGGGAGACGATGTATCGGTTTTCATCGATCAGGGGCATGACGTCAGCGATGGTGCCAATGGCCACCAGATCGATCATACTCTCCCCCACGGTCCTCAGAGCCTCGGCCGCCGTGCATCCCCGACGGATAGCCTCACAGGCGCAGAGAAGCTTGAATACCACCCCCACGCCCGCCAGCTCCTTAAAGGGATACGGACAATCGGGGCGGTGAGGATTGACCACGGCGGTGCAAACCGGGATATCAGCGTGACATTCGTGGTGGTCTGTGACCACGGTGTCCACCCCCAGCGTAGCGGCAAAGGCAATCTCCCGATGGGCGGTGATGCCGGTATCCACGGTGATGATGAGGGTCACACCGCGAGCGGCCAGCTGCTCCACAGCCCCCACCGACATGCCGTATCCCTCTCCCAAACGGTTGGGAATGTACTTGACCACGTCAGCCCCCAGCCCCTTCAGGTAGAGATACAGGGTGGTCACCGAGGTTACGCCGTCCACGTCGTAATCTCCGTAGATGGCAATTTTTTCTCCCTTGGAAACGGCGGCCAACACCCGCGCCACGGCGGGCTCCATGTCGGCCATCAGCATAGGATCGTGCCACAGCCTTTCGTCGCTTCCCAGGAAAAGCGCCGCCTCGCGGGGGTCACGGTAGCCTCGGTTGCAGAGCAAGCGGGCGGTCAGCCGGGAGATTCCCAGCTCGCGGGACACGGCCTCGGCGGCGGCGGCGTACGCCGGGTCCCTCATATCTCCGAGAACCGTCCAAATGCGTTCTCGGGACGGAGAATTTATGATATCAGTATCCTTCAAAATTTGATCCTTTCTTACGGCGCCCCATCTGCGGACGCCCCCGCCCCCATGGCGGGTATCTCACCCCTACGGTGAGACCACGTTGGGTCTTCCCCGCCCGATACTCGTTCTCCGATCGGATCGGTGGAGGACCGCTTCTTCCTGTACGTACAGTATGTCAGTAATCGAATGTCGTCATTGGGCGGCGTACCTGGCCAGAATGGCCTCAGCCACCTTCACGCCGTCCACGGCGGCGGAGGTAATTCCTCCGGCGTAGCCGGCCCCCTCACCACAGGGGTAAATACCGGGCTCTCCCACTGCGCAAAAATCACTTCCCCGCAGAATACGGACAGGCGCCGAGGTGCGGGTCTCGGCAGCGGACAGGATGGCCTCGGGCATGGCGTAGCCTTTTACCTTACGGTCAAAGGAGCGCAGTCCGTAGCGCAGGGAATCACATACGTAGCCGGGCAGAGTCGCCCGAACCGGAGCCAAACGGTAGTGCTCTCCGCCCCGGTAGGAGGGCTTGACACGGGAGGGCATGGTCACGGCCTGATCGCCGGCCAGAAAATCGCCAACCGTCTGAACGGGAACGCCGTAGTCCGAGCCTCCTGCCGCAAAGGCGGCTCGCTCAATGCGGCGCTGGTAGGCGATGGCTCCCAGCACAAGGCTTCCCTCCATGGGCTCGTAGTCGGTGGTACGGATCGACACGGCAATGGCGGCGTTGGAGTTGACCCCGTCACGAGCCCGCTCGCTCATGCCGTTGACCACCACGGTTTCCTCTTCCGAGGCGGCGGCAACCACCTCACCTCCGGGGCACATGCAGAAGGTGTAGACCCCCCGCTCCCCCTTGGTGTCAGACAGGTGGTATTCAGCGGCCCCCAGATCGGGATGTCCCGCCATGGATCCGTAGAGCATGGTATCCAGATCGCTCCGCAGATGCTCAATGCGAACCCCCACCGAAATGGGCTTGGGCTCCAGCATCAGCTGCTTTTCCAGAAGCATTCTGTAGGTATCCCGCGCGCTGTGGCCGGGGGCGAGAACCATGATCCCGCAAGGAATATCCCCCTTGGTGGTCCTGGCGGTAAAGCTTCCGTCGGGGTGACGGTCAAAACTGTCCAGACGGCAGCGATAGATCACCTGTCCCCCCAGGGACACGATGGCATCCAGCATATTCTGCACCACGGTACGGAGAATATCGGTGCCCACGTGGGGCTTGGCCTGGAGGGTAATATCCTCAGGGGCACCCATGTCCCGCAGAGTCTCCAGCACCAGACGGCAACGGGCGTCGCCTATGCGGGTCAACAGCTTGCCGTCAGAAAAGGTCCCGGCACCGCCGGCACCAAACTGGATGTTGGACTCGGTATCCAAGCGCCCGTCGCGGTAAAAGCCCTCCACGGAGCGGACACGGTCGGCCACGCAGTCTCCCCGATCAATGAGAATGGGAGACATGCCCTCCCGCGCCAGCAGGTAGGCGCAAAACAGTCCCGCAGGACCCATACCCACCACAAGGGGGCGGCCGGGCAGAGGCTCTGTGCCTCGTGTCAGCTCATGGGCCGTCTCGGCATGGGGCTTAAAGCCCCCTCGGATCAGCTGATCCTCCCGAAAGCCGGGATGGCCCTCGGTGGCGGTGGCCAGCACGGTGTAGACCAGGCGGATATCCTCCCGTTTCCGAGCGTCCACCGATTTTTTATTCAGGCGAAAATGAAGCGATCCGACAGGAATGCCGCTCCGCTTCATTTTCCGTTCTGCCCGTGCCAGCACCTCAGGCACAGGCGTGCCCACGCTCACCGAAATACCTTCGATGAGAGCGGAACGACACCGGGTATGCTCCTTCATATCCGACCTCACGACCGGGGCTCGGGGGAGGGCAACATGACCTCCGCGGGAGAATTGGCAACGGTTTCGGGCTCAACGGTTTGATCCCGGGTAGGCTCCTCCACCGCCGTGGTCTCGCTCTCGGAGGTCAGGGCATCGCTTGTGATGCGGGACAGCCCTACCACGTATAACCAGATCAGCGCGGCCAGAGCAAAGCAGATCAGCAGCACAGGCACGTGAATGTTGATCTCAGAGCGCTTGATCACGGGGTGACGAACGTCTTCGCCCTCTTTCAGCTTGTATTGACTCATGTATGAATTCCTTTCTGGATGCAAGGTATGGACAGGGGCGTCGAAGGATCATTCCCCATCGGGCGCGCCGTCGGAGGTATCGCTTGCGGGATCGGCGGAGGAAACCGCGTCAGGGATCTCGTTCACGGTGACGGGGGAATCGTCCTGTCCGTCGGTTGCGGGAGCCGCAGTCGGCTCCACGGGCTTATCCTCCACGACACGGTAGCGGTTCTTGGAACGGGGGGAGGAGGCACCGGTGGCAGACTTGGGATCGGCTTCGGAAACGGCAGACTTGCCCCCCGTGGGCTTCTTGTCCTTGAGACTCCAGATGAAGTGGATCTCGGGGAGGACAATCCTGCGGTTTTTGCCCTCACCGTCACCGTCCTCGGTGTCACCTGAGCGCGTGTCACCCTGAAGCAAACGGGCCAGATCCTTTCGCAGAGCCTTCTGGATGGCCTTGGCCTTGACCTCATTCTGGAACTCGTCGGCCTTCTGGTTGTAGTTGCGCTTGAGGAACTTGTTATTGGCTATGGAGATCACGTGTCTCTGCTCCGAGACCACCACGACCACGCAATCGCTGACCTCGCTGATGCCCACGGCGGCCCGATGACGGGAGCCCAGACCCTTGACCACCTCGTCGTTGGTGGTCAGAGGCAGCTCGCAGCAGGCGGCGGCAATGCGGTTATTGCGGATGATGACGGCGCCGTCATGGAGGGGCGTACCGTCCACAAAGATGTTGCGGAGCAGCTCACTGGACACGGCGGCATCCATGGCGTGACCCCGCTCCACGAAATCCCCCAGAGGAGTGGAACGCTCGATGACGATGAGCGCGCCGTCCTTGGCAGTCTGGGCGATGTGACAGGCGGCGTCCACCACCTCGCTGATGACCTTAGCTGTCTCGGCCTCGTCCTTATTCCGCATGAGGAAGCCAAAGGGCTTATCGCCCAGCCTCTCTAAGCCGTCACGGATCTCGGGCTGGAAGATAATGGCCAGAAGAATGACGAAGAAGGGAGTGATCCAGGCGATGAGCTGATGGATGGCCCGAAGCCCCATCACATCGCTCAGAACGTACAGCAACGCGACCACCGCAAGGCCCACAGCCAGCTTTACGGCTCTGCGCCCCTTGAGGAAGATGAAAAGACCATACAAAAGCACGGTGAGCAGGAGTATATCCAGGGCATCCCACAGGGTAAAACCGGAAATGGGTTGCCATATGTAGGTCTTGAAGACCTCGCCGAAGGAGGCAAATAGTTCAGTCATCGCAAGTCACCTTTCTGTACGCAAACGGGTGTATCCGTTTTTTGAGTAGATAAAGATAATTATACCATATATATAGCAAATTCAGATATAAGTAGGCACTAATTCACAAAAAATTTACATGAATCGAGCCTGTGTGCAGGAAAAAGGCTGATCCATCGGCAAATCAAATTGCAGTTTATCGTTCCGATAAACTGCAATAGTGAAATACGCTTCGCGTGTGAAATGCCTGCGGCGTGAAATACGCTTCGCGTGTGAAATCCTCCCTTCGGTCGGGTGTCGGAAGAAACCCTACGGGTTTCAATT
>JAFQOC010000252.1 GCA_017420845.1 Clostridia bacterium | reverse complement strand
TACGTAAAGCCCTCCCTGCCGTGGTTCATCATAGGGCCCCTGCTCATGATCGTGGAGGTCATCGGCGAGGTGGTCCTGCCCCGTCTCCTGGCCTACATCATCGACTTCGGCGTCAACCACGACATGGAGGACGCCCCCGCCTGGCTGACCTGGATGTACAATGCTCTGGGGCAGAGCTTTGACAATCCCGACGCCCCCCTCATCGTCGCCCTGACCGTGGGAATGCTCCTGACCTCGGTGCTCATGATGATCGGTGGTGTGGGCGGTGCCTATTTCGGTGCCAAGGCCTCGGTGAATTTCGCCGCCGACCTCCGCGCCGACATCTACCGCAAGGTACAGCAGTTCTCCTTCGCCAACATCGACAAGTTCAACACGGGCTCCCTGGTGACCCGTCTCACCAACGACGTCACCCAGCTCCAGAACTTCGTCAACACCCTGCTCCGCATGGCTCTCCGCTCCCCCGGCATGCTCATCGGCGCCCTCATCATGGCCATTACCCTGAACCGTCAGCTGGCCCTGGTGCTGGCCTTCGCGGTCCCCGCCATTCTGCTGGTCATTCTCTTTTTCCTGCGGGTGGGCTTCCCCCGCTTCAACGCGGTGCAGGAGAAGGTGGACGGCCTCAACGCCAACGTCCAGGAGAACATGACCAACGTTCGCGTGGTCAAGTCCTTCGTCCGCGAGGAGTATGAGAGCGAGCGCTTCGCGGGGACCAACGCCGACCTCAAGCGGGCGGGACGCCGCGCCATGATGGTCATGATCTGGATGTCCCCCCTCATGACCTTCTTCATGAACGCCGCCGTTATTGCCGTGCTTTGGTTCGGCGGGAACATGGTGCTCTCTCCCGACAGCGGTATGCTGGTGGGTGACCTCACCGCCTTCGTCACCTACATCACCCAGATTCTTTCCTCCCTCATGATGGTGACCATGCTCTTTATGCAGGCCTCCCGTGCCATGGCCTCGGGCAAGCGCATCAAGGCGGTCATGAACGAGGAGATCGACATCTCGGATCAGTTCGCCGCTTATCCCGACAAGCAGGTGGAAAGAGGCGAGATCGAGTTCAGGCACGTCACCTTCCGCTACTACAAGGGCAGCGAAGGCAAGGTGCTGGACGACGTCAGCCTCAAGATCGAGGCAGGCTCCACCGTGGGCATTATCGGCTCCACGGGCAGCGGCAAGACCACTCTGGTCTCCATGATCCCCCGCCTCTACGACGCCGACGAGGGCGAGATTCTGGTGGACGGTGTCAACGTCCGCGACTACAGCCTCTACAACCTCCGCGAGGGAGTGGGCATGGTGCTGCAAAAGAACGTATTGTTCTCGGGTACCATTGAGGACAACCTCCGCTGGGGCGACGGGGATGCCGATATGGACACCATCCGCGCCGCCGCCGACTCTGCCCAAGCTGACGGATTTGTCATGAGCTTCAAAAAGGGCTACGTGTCGGATCTGGGTCAGGGCGGTACCAACGTTTCGGGCGGCCAGAAGCAGCGACTCTGCATCGCCCGCGCCCTCCTGAAAAAGCCTAAGATCCTCATTCTGGACGACTCCACCTCCGCCGTGGACACCGCCACCGAGGCCCGCATCCGCGAGACCTTCCGCGGGACCCTGAAGGACACCACCAAGATCATCATTGCCCAGCGCATCACCTCGGTGATGGAGGCGGATCAGATCGTGGTGGTCAACGAGGGGCGTGTCACGGGCGTGGGTACTCACGATACCCTGCTGTGCTCCAACGTGGAGTACAGGGAGATCTACGACTCCCAGATGGAGGCCGCCAAGCAAAAGGCCGAGCTGGAGAAAGAGCTCACCAATAACGGGGAGGTGAACGGGTAATGGCTGCAAGAAATCTGCAAGAACTGCAAAAGCGCTACTCCTCCCTGGGTAAGGTCCCCAAGGGTGGTCCCGGCGGCGGCCCTCGCGGTCGCGGCGGCCCCCGTCCCAAGGGCAAGCCCAAGGACAGCCGCGCCACGGTGCGTCGGCTCATGGGCTACATCGGCGCCCATTGGTTCCGTCTCATTTTCGTATTCCTCTGTATGCTCTGCAGTACCCTCACCTCCATGGCGGGTACCTACCTCCTCCGCGACGTCTACAACGTGCTGACCCTCCCCAAGGACGGTGAGGTCTCGGCCCACACCGAGAGCATCCTGCTTCAGATCTTTATGCCCGATCTGGCCGCCAATGCCACTCCCACGGTGGAGCAGCGCGTCGGCTGTCTCGCCATTATTCTCGGGGTGCTGGCCTCCATCTACGCGGTGGGCATTGTTTCCAACTACCTCCAGGGCCGCCTCATGATTGCGGTCTCCCAGAACGCTGTGGAGAAGATCCGCAACGATCTGTTCAAGAAGCTCCAGCGTCTTCCCGTCCGCTACTTCGATTCCCACCCCACGGGCGAGCTCATGTCCCGCTTCACCAACGACGTGGACGCCATCGACATGATGATCAATTCCACCGTCACGGGTCTCATCTCGGGTGCCATCACCCTGGTGGGGACCCTGTTCATGATGATCTACACCAATTGGATCCTGACTCTGATCACGCTGGTGTTCATTCCTCTCTACCTCTTCGGCGGCGGTCTCATTGGCAAAAAGTCCGCCAAGTACCACGCCGCCCAGCAGGCTGCTCTGGGTGCCGTCAACGGCTACATTGAGGAGACCGTCACGGGCTCCAAGGTGGTCAAGGTCTTCAATCACGAGGCCGACTGCGTGGCCGAGTTCGAGGCCCTGAACGACGATATGCGCGACAAGCAGTTCAAGGCTCACTTCTACGGCGGTGTCATGGGTCCCATCATGCACAATCTCTCCAACCTCTCCTTCGCCGTCACGGCGGGCGTGGGCGGACTTCTGTGCATTTTCGCGGGCTTTGACGTGGGCGGATTGACCATCTTCTGTACCTACGCCCGTCAATTCTCCTTCCCCATCAACAACTTGTCCATGCAGATGTCCACCATTTTCTCGGCTCTGGCCGGCGCGGAGCGAGTCTTCTCGGTTATGGACGAGGAGCCCGAGACTCCCGACCGGCAGGATGCCGTCCTGATGGGCGAGGTCAAGGGCGAGGTGGTGCTGGAGGACGTATCCTTCGGCTATCTCCCCGGGCAGACGGTGCTGCGGCACGTCAGCCTCTACGCCCACGCGGGCCAGAATATCGCCTTCGTTGGCTCTACGGGTGCGGGCAAGACCACCGTCACCAATCTGCTGAACCGCTTTTACGATATCGACGAGGGCACCATCACCATCGACGGTGTGGACATTCGCGCCTACAAGCGGGATGAGCTGCGGTCGAACATTGCCATGGTTCTGCAGGACACCCATCTGTTCACGGGCACCATTATGGAGAACATCCGCTACGGCCGTCCCGACGCCACCGACGAGGAGGTTATGGAGGCAGCCAAAACCGCCTCGGCTCACTCCTTTATCATGAGGCTGGAGCACGGCTATCAGACGGTGCTGGAGGGGGACGGCGCCAACCTGTCCCAGGGTCAGCGTCAGCTCCTCAACATTGCCAGAGCCGCCATCTCCAAGGCTCCCATTCTGGTGCTGGACGAGGCGACCTCCTCGGTGGACACCCGTACCGAGCGGCACATTGAGCACGGTATGGATCGCCTCATGAAGAACCGCACCACCTTCGTCATTGCACACCGCCTCTCCACCGTCCGCAACGCGGCGGCCATTATGGTGCTGGAGAAGGGCGAGATCATTGAGCGTGGTAGCCACGAGCAGCTTCTTGCCCTCAAGGGACGGTACTATGAGCTGTATACGGGCAAAAAGGAACTGGATTAAACCCGTTGCTTACCCAAAATCTATTACAAACCAAGAGGAAAAAAATATGGAAAGATCCAATCGCAAGTATTATCCCCGTCTCCGTGAGCTGCGTGTGGCCGCGGGCATGAATCAGACCGATCTGGCAGACATTCTGGATATGCAGCAGAATCAGTACAGCCGCTATGAGCGCGGAGAGAGAGAGCTGCCCATGCACCTGTTCGTCAAGCTTGCCGAGGTCTACAAGGTCAGCCTGGACTATATGGTCGGGTTGAGCGACACCAAGG
>JAFQOC010000027.1 GCA_017420845.1 Clostridia bacterium | reverse complement strand
CGCGCCACCCCCTCGGGGGTCTCGGCACCGTCCACCAAGCGCAGGTGGGCGAAGCGCACCTTGGCGGGGTAGATGAAGTCCCGCACCCAGCCGTTGTCGGTGACCAGATGGCAGAGATACCCCAGGTAAAAGGCCGCCGCCACCTCGTCTCCCCGATCCAATGCGGGGATCAGCCACTCCCGCGCGAAGAGGTGGGGATCGCAACGCTCGGGATTCTGCCCCGCGGGGACCCCCTCAAAGCGGCGCATGAAGTGGGAGGTGTTCTTGTCGGGACTGTACCCGCCCTCGGGGGTGAGGACCCCGCTGTCGGGGGCGATATTCCCCATGACGAAGGCCTCGGACAGAGACCGCTCGGGATCCTCCCCCAAAGCCCCCCTGTCCAGCATAGCCTGCGCCACGCGGAAATGGATCATCCAAGAAGCCATGTAACATCCTTTCTTTTTCATTTCATGGGAATGTGAAGGGCGCACACGCAGGTGCGCCCCTACCGAAGGCGACCTGAGTCGGGGGACTCGGGGCGGGTGACACGGGTAGGGGCGCACCTATGTGTGCGCCCGTTGGTCGGGGTCATTCCACCACTCCGACGATCAAGGGCCGCGCCGTGGGCTTGGTTTCACCGATCACCGTAGAGGCCAGCAGCTTGGCTTCGGCTCCGTCCAAAAGCTCCTCGCGGGAGGCATACAGGGTGGCGATGGGCTGACCTGCCTTGACCGCGTCCCCCGTCTTGGCGTGGAGCAGGATTCCCGCCGCGGGGTCGATGCTATCCTCCTTGCGGTTGCGTCCCGCACCCAGGAGCAGGGCGGCGGTGCCGTAGCCCTCGCAGTCCACCGAGACGATGTAGCCGTCGGCGGGGGACTTTACCTCGCGGGAAAAGGGCGCTGTCGGGAACTTCTCGGGACAGTAGATCCACGCAGGATCGCCTCCTTGAGCCCTCACCATAGCGGCGAAGGTGTGAAGAGCCGACCCGTCGGCCATAACGCGGCGGACGTTTGCCTCGCATTCCTCCTCGGTTCCCCGATCCGAGATCACCAGCATATGGGTAGCCAGCGCCACGCACAGCTCGGTGAAGTCTGTGGGACCGCGGCCGTTCAGGGTCTCAATAGCCTCGATGACCTCCAGGGAATTGCCGATGGCCTGCCCCAGAGGCCTGTCCATATCCGTAATGAGGGCGCGGACTCGCTTGCCCGCCCGCTTGCCGATGTCCACCATGGCCTCGGCCAGGGCGCGGCTGTCGGCTTCCGATTTCATGAAGGCACCGCTGCCCGTCTTGACGTCCAGCAGAATGCAGTCGTCGTCAGCGGCCAGCTTCTTGCCCATGATGGAGGAGGCGATAAGTGGGAGGGAATCCACCGTGGCCGTCACGTCACGGAGGGCGTAGAGCAGCTTGTCCGCGGGAGCCAGATCGGCACTCTGCCCCACGATGGCAATGCCCACCTCGTTGACGATGGCCTCGAACTCGGCGGTGGTCAGATCGGTGCGGAAGCCCTCGATGGCCTCCAGCTTGTCCACCGTGCCGCCGGTATGGCCCAGACCTCTGCCGCTCATCTTGGCCACCTTGACCCCCAGAGCGGCCACGATGGGGGCTACCGCCAGGCTGGTCTTGTCCCCAACGCCCCCGGTGGAGTGCTTGTCTACCCGCAGGCCCCTGATGCCCTCAAAGTGGAGGGTGTCCCCCGAATCACGGATGGCCATGGTGAGGGAAGCGGTCTCTTCGGGGGTCATGCCCCGGAAGTAGACTGCCATGCAAAAGGCGGCGGCCTGGTAGTCGGGGACCTCCCCCGACACGTAGCCCGAGATGAACTCCCGTATTTCGGTGTCGGTCAAGGCCTGACCGTCCCGTTTTTTCTTGATTACATCGTATGGGCGCATGGTGGTTCCTTTCTGTTGTGGAATGGGATCGTCGGTCTCAGATCTAGGCTTGTCGAACCGTTTGCAGGAACGAATCGGTGCGTTTTGTTGGCGGGCGCACACAAAGGT
>JAFQOC010000251.1 GCA_017420845.1 Clostridia bacterium | reverse complement strand
TGGCCTACGGCATGAAGAACTACAAGTGGTTCGTGGCGCTGACCCCTGTGGACAATGAGGCGGGAGGCTTCAAGACCGGCTTCGTGGCCCCTGATTTCACTCCCGCGGGGAACTACGAGGGGCTGATCGCGGCAGGGAAGTACATCAAGACGGTGGGTACGGTGTTGGCTAACAGCGACGCCATTGAGGTGTATCACGCCCACGGTGAGATCGACAATACCATCCTGCCCGATGATTTCATCTTCACCCTTGCCAAGACGGGCGACGCTATCTTCACCCTGTACCGGTCGTTGGACGGCTCGGGTCAGCAGCACGTGGTGATTACCAACAAGAAGTTCACCGCCAACGGTGCCGTGACCCTGACCCTCAAGGCCAACAAGCAGGGCGAATTCAAGATTCTGGATCTGGCTACGGGGGAGATGAAGCCTCTCGCCGTGGGTGCCGACGGGACCTTTACCCTGGATCTGGCACCCGGACAGTGCGCGGTCATTGAGCTGCCCGCCGGCATGGACGCGTCCCGCCCCTCGGAGAAGACGCCTGAACAGGCCGAGGATCTGGCGCTGAACAAGCCCGTTTACGTGTCCACCTCCTCCGCTACCTTCTGGCAGAAGAGCAACATCGCCTCCTACTTCCTCACCGACGGTGTCATCGACAACGGGTGCTGGATCACCGAGCGCGCCGATCGGGAGGGCTGGGCCAAGCTGGATCTCATGGAGGTCTGCGACGTGAGCCGCATTGTGATCTCCATGAACAGCCATTTGGGCAAGGCACAGCGGCTCCGTGACTTCACGGTGCTGGTCTCCGAGGACGGTGTAAGCTTCACCGAGGTAGGCAAGTACGACGGCTACGACTGGGGCGACGGGGTGTCTTCTCTGGAGATTACCTTTGACACCGCGAAGGTACGGTACGTATTGATCCGCACGGATTCCAACCGACCCATCGGTATCGGTGAGATTCAGGTTTACGGCTGATCGTGAGAAATCCACCCATAACATGACAGTTTGAACAAAAATGGGGGGGCACTTTGTGGCATTTTGCCGTTTACAAGGTGCCCCTCCCTGTGGTATAATGGGGATGAGAAAACGGAAAGGAGCTCGTTATGGATATGAATGAGAATCTGAATCAGGCTTTGCCGCCCGTCAAGGCGAAGAAGAAGCATATCGTGCTGTTCGTGATCGCCTGTGTTCTGCTGGTGATCGCCACGCTTTGTGCCTGTTTCATGCTTTCTACGGTTTTGGATCCGTTGCAGTTGGCGGATCCCGAGGGGGATCCGTTGGCTACGGGGGCGGTGCTCCTTGCGGGGATGGCCTACGTTGTGGCCATGGGCATCGTGAGGATCGTGTTTTTCGTGAGCTGGCCGACGGGAGCCGTCATCATGGTCCTGTTGGCTGTAAACCGTGGGAACAAGCCCAAGTGGCTGTGGGTGGCGTCCCTTGCGGGGGCACTCTTCAGTCTCTTGCCCGCAGTGATCGTGGCCGTGGGGCTTGTGCTGGCGGCGTAGGATCGCGGGGGAGCTTATGGATGAGAATCGGTCTGTAAAGCCATCCGTCAAGGTCAAAAAAGGCCATATCGTCATGCTGATTTTGGCCTGCGTATGCCTGCTCATCGCTCTGAAAGGGGCCAAGGATCTTCTGGAGGTCTTCCTGCTGGCCGAGACGCCCACCTACCCGTCCGACGTGGGAGCGGGAGGGCTTTTCGCCATCCTTTTGGGGGAATGGTTACAGGGATTTTCTTTGGCAGTTCTGCTCCTTGGATGCCTGCCGTATCTGTGCGGCGGGATGGTTCTTTCGGTGATCCTCTGCTCCCGCAGGCGGGATAAGCCCGCTTGGCTGTGGGGGGTCTCTCTGGGATCAGCGATCCTCTTTGGGCTGATCGCGGTGGGACTGACCGCGGTTTGGATATTGGTATAAGAGAAACTTTCACCCCGACGGGCTCGCAAGAGCTCGTCGGGGCGGTTTTTTGTACAAGCTACCAAGATCGGGGACGCTCGATCTCTCGGTTCGCGTCTCTTATCTTGTATCTCGTATCCTGTATTCTGTATCCTACACCGTGCCTACCACGACCAGGGTACTGACCCCGGGGGTGACGGTCCATGCGCCGGTGGCGGGATTTTGGACGAAGGTGGCGGCGGGGACCGAGATATTGGCGGGGACGGTGGCGAAGATGCCTGCGGTCTCGTCATAGGTGTACTCCACGCCCTCGGTCCAGACGGCACCGTTGAAGGTGACCGTAAGATTCGAAAGGATGGGATCAAAGGTGTCGGTGACCACGGCGTCATCGGTGGCCACCACGGGGGTGTTGCCGAAGTTGCGAATGACGAAGGTGTAGGTCAGACGGTCCCCCTCCGAGACGGTGGTGGGATTCAGGGTCTTGTCAATGGTGAGAAAGGCCTCGCCCGCGGCGGTGACCGTCTCTCGGGCCGTGATGGGAGAGGAGAGGGATGCCCCCGTGACCGTGGCGGTGTTGGTGACGGCGGCTCCCGTGGCGGGGGAGGCGAACTCATTGACCCGCGCCTGATAGACCAGGAAGGCATCGCTCCCCGCGGGGACGGTAATCCCCGTGACGGTCAGGGGAG
>JAFQOC010000250.1 GCA_017420845.1 Clostridia bacterium | reverse complement strand
CGCGTGTGAAATCCTCCCTTCGGTCGGGTGTCGGAAGAAACCCTACGGGTTTCAATTTTCATTAAAATGGACAAAACCGAAGGTTTTGCACCTGAACATGCCGAAAGGCATATTTCACTTGCGCGTAGCGCAAATTTCACACCGCAGATATTTCACACGCCGCAAGGCGTATTTCACTCAAATTTGGGTTTATCGCAGAGCGATAAACCCAAATTTGAAGCGAATCCCCAATATTCCCCCAAACGAAAGGAGCTCACCGTGAAAATCACCTTCCTCGGCACCAGCCACGGCATCACCGAAAAGAACCAATTCTGCTCCTCCGCCCTTATCAGCACGGGAGGGAAGCACTATCTTGTGGATGCGGGCGCGCCTGTACTGACCCTGCTGAAAAACCACGATATTCCCCTCACCGATGTGGCAGGGGTCTTCATTACCCACTCCCACCACGACCACTACCTGGGGCTGGTGACCCTCACCCAGCAGATCAACGAGTTTCGCCAGTTTGAGGGGGTGTCCTTTCCCGTTTACGTCCCCGACGAGGAGGACTTTCGCGCCATGTTTCAATTTCTCTTTGGCAAGCCCAAATTCTTCGGGCGATTGAAGTATCGGGTCTACGGAAGTCACACCGATCCCCACGGCGACCCCGCCCGCCGCGTGTCCGCCGTGATCTTTGACGACGGCAACCTAAAGGTCACCGCCATCCCCGTGGATCACTACAAAAACGCCCACGCCTTCCTCTTGGAGGCCGAGGGTAAGCGCGTGGTCTTCACGGGGGATCTGATGGCCGATATGCCCGACTACCCCAAGGTCATCACCGAGACCGACGTGGATCTGGTGGTCACCGAGGGCGCCCACACCAGGCTCAACAAGCCCGAGGTCATGGCACTCCTGAGGTCCAGCCGCACGGGCAAGCTGATTATCAGCCATCGGTACGATCAAGCCAACACCGACGGGATGGTGGCGGAGCTGGTGGCGTATACCAAAGACAAGTTCGAGACGGTGCTGGCCTATGACGGGATGGTGTGTGAGCTGTGAGGCCTCCCCCTCCTGCTTCGGTTGAGAGAGCTTCTCAAAACGGTTGCTTGACTTGCCGCGCTACGGTATGATATAATAAAAAAATAGAGAGGAACGAATATGAAGCGGCTCATAGGCCAGATCATCCTGTTTGTTTTGTCGATCACCTTTTTCTCCTGCATCTACATTGGCGTTTTCAAGATGTCGGTCACCGCCGTCTGCATACTGCTGGCGATCCTGGCCCTGTACGCCGTGTGCATGGGGATCGGGGAGCGGGGTATGCGGGAGCTACACAGATACGAGCAAAAGCTCATCCATTTCGGGTTGGACGGAAAGGACGGGCGCAAGATCCTGCTGTTCTCCCTGCTGACCCTGTGCCCCGCCTGGTTCTGCGTGATCCTTGTGTCCGCCGTCCCGCTGTACGCTTACACGGTCTGGCTGATTACGGTGTTCCCCTGCATCCTTCTGAACTGCCTGCCCATGAGCAGTGTTTTGGAGGAGTACCATGGACTCACCCGCCGAAAAGCGCCCTTTTTGGTGTGCTGTGTTTTGATCACGGCGGTGCTTTGTCTTGTGGGTGCCGTGGGGTCTCATTTGTTACTCAAATAACCTTTTCAAATTTGTCATACCGAATCGGATAAAGGGAGAAGCTCACCATGAAAAAAACGATGGCATACATATTGTCGGCCGGACTGCTGTTGGGAAATTTGATTGCCTGCGACAATAGCGCGATTACACCCCATGACACTCACCCCGCAGACAATTCCGACACGACCGCCGAAGTTACCATGGCCGAAACCTCCGCCGAGTCCGAGACCGACGCCTCGACCTCTCCCACTATGTACACCGCCGTAGAGCAGTTGACTGAGGACAAGGCTGTAACAGCCATTCAAGCCATCGTCCATACCGAATTGGAGAGCATGGACATGAGCCAACTTCCCGAAAACTACGCCGCCGCCCTCATGGGGGTTCGTGACCGCATCCAAACCTATGAGGTGCTGTACCGCGTGGACGGATGTACGGTTGCCGCCTTTATCTCTGTTCCCAAGGATTATACCGACAACACCCGCCCTCTGCTGATCTATAACCGCGGCGGAAACGGTAATTTCGGCGCATCTTCCGCCTTGGAGATTGCCCTGATGGCGCAACTCACCGACTGCGTTGTGATCGCTTCCCAGTATCGGGAGACCAAGCCCGGAACAGGCAAGGATGAATTCGGCGGTGCAGATGTGGGCGATGTGACATTTTGGCTGGATCGCGTGAAGGACATGGGTTTCGTGGACACCCAAAGGGTCTACATGGTGGGCGTGTCCCGAGGCGGTATGCAGACTTGTCTTGCATTACAGGCAGACAAGGATCACGTGATCCGCGCAGTAGCCTGTATCTCGGGTGTGTACGACCTGGCGGCCAACTTTGAAAGCCGAGAGGATATGCGGGAGATGCTGACCCGCCGTGTGGGCGGTACGCCGACAACCGCTCCCGAGGCCTACGCCGCCCGTAGTGCCGTCACCTTTGCCGCCGATCTGCAAACTCCCCTTCTGCTCATTCACAGCAAGGGCGATCAACAGGTCGATTACAGTCAAGCAACCGCCTTTGCGGAAAAGCTGGAGCAAGCGGGTAAGTCCTACCATTTTATCACAAGAGAAACCGCCAGCCACGGATTGGAAACCATTGACGAATGGAAAACCATCATGGATTGGCTCGCACAGCAGTAACAAAAACACCGCGCAAACGGAAATCTCCCGTCTGCGCGGTGTTTTTATTCATAGGTAAGAAGTTTACGGCATATAGGGACTGCCGTTATAGGTGTAATCCTCGGGCATGATGAGGGGGGTGATAAACTTGATGGTATACTCCACGCCCCACTGCCCGCGGGTGCCCATCCAGTGGTTGGAATGGGGCTCGATGGACAGCATACCGTTGTAGTGGCTGTTGTAGAGCACCGTCATGACCGCGCCCCAGTTGATCTGATCCAGCCCTGCGGGGGGATCGTCATAGTGTCGGCCGTCCACGTAGAGAGAGCCCTTGATGTGGAAGTGGTAGATGCGGCTGCCCCACGCCACCATTTCGCGGAGATAGTCGCCGCCGCGGCCGAGGCAATGGGAGGTATCGTACTTCAGACCCAGCTCGGGCAGGGCGCCGAGGATGGGCTCCCACTCCTTTTCGGTCACCACGAAATTCTCCCAGGAGCAGTTGTAGACCGCGATCCTGACGTTCTTGCCCTTGGCATAGTCGATCAGCGTCCCGAAATAGCGGATGGCGATGGCGCAGTTTTCTTCAAAGGTCTTGCCTTCGGTCCAGTTGCACCCCACGTTATACACGGGACAGCCCAGAGCGGAGGCGGCGTCGATCAGGTTTTGATCGTGCTTGAGAGCCGCGGGAATGATCTCACCCCCCTCGTCGATGCGCTTCTGTCCCCAGCGGCCCATGGAACCGACGGCTACGCCGTACCGCTCGCCCAGGGCCTTGATCTCGTCGGTGTGGCCTGCCACCTCCATGCTGTCGTAATTGTGGTTACAGCAGAACTCCACCGCGTGCAGACCAAGCTCCGCCACGTAGCGGAAGGACGCCTCGTCCCAGCCGTTGATGATACCGAGTTTCATGTTCGTCTCCTTTTCATATTCTTCGGGGAGGTCACTTCCCCTTTATTTTTTGAATCGCCGTCCCGTTGCCTTCGGATACACCGGTCCTTACGGGCGCAAGGATCCCTGTTTCCAGCAGTATTTGGCGATATTCCCCCACTTCTCGGAGGCGTGGGCGCGCTTGGCGGAGCGGAGGGCCAGAACGATATATAACGTCCAGACCGCCACAAGGGCAAGGACGATCAGGGTCATGACCCACGACCGCCCCACCATGCCCATGAGCAGGATCGGCAAAGTCAGCAGATAGAAGACCGTCCAGATGGCGTAGTACCCGCCTGCGCCGCCGTACACCGCGTTTGAGAAGAGGCGCACGGGAGGCTCGGGAAGGTTGGGATCCAACTGCCCCTCGGGGATCCTTTCCAGGATGGCCGCCAGCATGGGGTCCTCTCCCTTGGGGTCTCGGGCGTAGATCAACCACTTTTCGGTGTTTCGGAACCAAAAGATCACCTCATAGCCCTGCTCGACGATCTTGACGACGTCACGGTAGCACCATTCCTTTTTGCGGTCCCAGAAGTCCTGTTGGATCAGGCAGGTGTCCGTCACCCATAAGCGGCAGTTGTAATAGGAGATAATGAGGCAGACGCCAAAAAGATCGAAGGCCACGATGAACAGGGCCGTCCACCACGGCGCGCGATCCTTGATGGCCAGGGGGATGAATATAGCCGTTATGAGCGCCATGAATACGATCCCCAAAACCATATTTCCCGCCCACGGCTTGGCCATATGCTCCGCCTTGGGGGCGCGGCGGGCCAGGATGACCGTCAGCACGGCGACGGCGAGATAGAACAGGCCCATGATCCCAAGGGCTATGATGGTGTCCGTTGTCATGTTGGGTCCTCCTTTGTGTGAGCGGTCTTTATGGTTCAAATTTGGGTTTGGCGGGCTAGTTGAAGGAACAGATCAGAATGCTTTTCGTTGGCGGGCGCACACATAGGTGCGCCCCTACCGAGCATCAAAAAGCCGAAATGTTAT
>JAFQOC010000249.1 GCA_017420845.1 Clostridia bacterium | reverse complement strand
TCTGGGCTGGATCGCGCTGGGGAGCGTGCTGGGGATCCATCGCCTGACTACCGCGGATCAGGCTTCTGTCACCTATCTTCAGCCCTCCTCCCAATCGGATTCCTTGGTTTTGGTATGCGGACAACAGAGCCTGGTTTGCGATCTGTCCAACGGATCCTCGTCAGCCTTGTCGGCTTCAGCCCATGAAGCAAAGGCGTTGGGCGCCACCGAGCTCTCTGCCCTCATGCTGACCCATTACCATAGCCGTACCCCGGGGGCTCTCCTCACTTTTTTATCCCGGGAGACGGTCCGCCTCCTGTGGCTTCCGCGGCCCAAGACCGAGGCAGAATACTATCTTTTTCTGGCTTGCCTGGAAAAAGCAGAGGCGGCCGGAGTGCCCGTCCGCATGTACGACGACGGTGAGGAGCTGACGGTCTTTGGAGATGGTAGGATCACCCTGGAGACAGCCTCCCTGAAACGCTCCACCCAACCTGTTCTACTGGTTTCTCTGTCGTTTCGGGAGGGGGAGGAGGCCATGCTCTACTGCGGCTCGGGCATCTTTGAAAGCTCCCTGTCCACTCGGGCAGCTCAGTTGTCTGCCGAGGCGGAGCTGATCATCTTCGGCAACCATGGACCGACAGTCAAGGCTCCCTTCGGGAGAGATTTATATCTGCCCGAGGCTCGCCGGATCCTGCTTTCGGAGCATGGAGACATCGCCGCCTACTTTGATCCCACCTCTGTTTCTGAGGAAACAGAGCTTTGGCTGGGACCCTGCCGCGCTTTCCTGAAACGAAAATGATTTCCGCACTTTCCGTTATGCCCCACGGTCCATCCGACGGTGGGGCTTTCCTTATGAAAAAACGGGAGGATTCGTGGAATTTTTCCAAAACCACTTGACCGATGATGGATAATTTGTTATAATATTCTATACATCAATTTGAACCTGATCGTTGGCAAGCTGTGCTTCGAGGGGGTCAAATGCCAGATTTCAAAACCTACGTATGCCGTCTCGCGGCGGCAGAATGGAGATGCATATGGATCGCGCTGCGCTTTACGACAAAATCTACGCCTGCTGGTTGGGGAAAAATATCGGCGGTACTCTGGGCACCCCCGTGGAGGGGCGCATGGAGGTCATGAACCTGACCTGGTATCCCCGTCTGGATCCCAGGGGGGCTCTGCCCAACGACGATCTGGATCTTCAGCTTCTGAATCTTCACGCCATGGAGATGTATGGCACCCGTTTGACCGCAGAGGGGATCGCCGCCGAATGGAGCGAGCATTGCTACTTCCCTTGGGACGAGTACGGTCACGCGGGTACCGCCATGCGTTACGGCTTCAAGCCTCCTTACTCGGGCATGTTCGATAACCATTTTACAGACTGCATGGGCTCTCCCATCCGCTCCGAGGTTTGGGCGGCCATCGCCGCAGGAAAGCCCCGTCTGGCGGCCTACTTTGCCTGGCAGGATGCCGTGGTGGATCACGCCGGCGGCGAGGGGGTCTTCGGAGAGATTTTCAACGCAGCTCTGGAGGCTGCCGCCTACTTCTCCACCGACGTTCCCGCCCTCATTCGCGAGGCGCTGACCTACATCCCCACCACCTCCCGCGTTCACGGCGCGGTGTCCCTGATGCTGAAGCTCTATGAGCAGGGAACCGAGCTGCTTGATGCCCGTGAGCAGGTGTTGGCCGCCTACGGCAACCCCAACTTCACCGACGCACCTCAGAATATCGCCTTTGGCCTGGCAGGACTTTTGTGGGGAAAGGACTTCGAGGATGCCATTCTCAAGGTAGTGAATCTGGGCTACGATACAGATTGCACCGTGGCCACCTGCGGCGCGATCTGGGGGATCCTGTACGGCCGCGAGGGTATTGATCCCATGTGGGCGGAGCCCATTGGAGACGCCATTCAGGTATCTGCCGCCATCCGCGGCTTCCGCGCCCCGGCGGATCTGGACGAGCTGACCTACCGTTGCCTCAACCTCTACGACAAGCTTTGCTGTGAGGACCCTGAGACCTACGTCATAACCGAAGAGGATAATTCGGATTTTGCGGTCCAGCACTACACCCTCCCCGAGGGGGCAAGACCCTCCGAGGCCTTCTGCGTGGATCTTCGTTACGAGGACGGCGATC
>JAFQOC010000026.1 GCA_017420845.1 Clostridia bacterium | reverse complement strand
GCCGAGACCCCCGAGGGGGTGGCGCGGTTCTATGCCTTTCTGAAAATGGATTGGTACGACATGGATTTTCTGTACCTGCGCCGCCATCCCGACCTGCCCGCTTATGGGTTGTTTCTGAACGCGCCGCGATTTGAGAACGAGTTCCTTCCCTTCTTCCCCGCCAATGCCTTTGAGGCCAAGAGACTCGAGATCGAGGCCTTCTACCGCAAGGGTGTTGACGCGGTGGAGGAGCGGGCGGTCTACATCAGCGAAGACGAGGCCGAGGCGTTTCTTCAGCGGGTCGCCGACGAGGTGCTGGGAGATTTCGGGGAGCTTTTCGGTGATTTTTGTACAAAATTAACATCCTATTCACAGATTTAGGTCGGTTTCATGGTACAATTAAGACAATCCGCCGCCCCGCCCAAGGGGGTGGACAAAAATGAAAAGGACTTGACGATTATGAAAAAGATTTTGATCGCCCTGCTGTTGGTTCTGTCCTGCGTGCTCCTGTTCGCCTGTGTACAGGATGATCCCACTACCGACACTACTGCACCCTCCGACGGCGTGACCGACGCGCCCACCGATACCCCCACCGAGGCACCCACCGATACGCCCACCGAGGCTCCCACCGACGAGGCCACCGACGAGCCTACCGAAGAGGCCACCGAGGAGGTCACCGAGCCCGAGACCGAGCCTGTGGTGCTGTACCAGTTGGCTCCCGAGAAGAACAGCCTGATGCAGTCCTACGTCATCAAGACCCAAAACGGCAAGCTCATCGTCATTGACGGCGGTATCGACGGCGAGGGCCGCGACCGCGATCCCTATATGCCCGCCGCCCTCCGCGCCATCATGGGGGTGGACGACGACGAGTACTTTGAGGTGGAGGCCTGGTTCCTCTCCCACGGCCACAAGGACCATATGTACGAGCTGTCCAAGATGCTGAAGGAGTACTCTGCAGAGTCCAACTACAAGATCAACAACATCTACTTCGACTTCCCCGAGTTCGGCAGTGAGGAGTACCCCACCGCCAACGCCGACATGGAGTTTTCCCAGATCAAGGAGAATATCAACAAGTACGGTGAGGTCATCGGAGCCACGGTCAAGGACGGCTCTACCTACTACGACGACATCAACGGCGCCTTCATCAACAGCGAGTCGGTGGCCAAGGGCCTGTCTTTGGAGATCGACGGCGTGAAGATCGACGTCCTCCAGACCTGGGATCCCGCCGACGGCTTCAGCAACATCAACGATACTTCCCTGGTGCTTCGCTTCCATATCGGTGAGCAGACCGTCCTGTTCCTGAATGACCTGGGCGTCAACGGCGGCCGCCGTCTGCTGGCTACCTACGGGGATCAGCTTAAGAGCGACATGGTCCAGATGGCCCACCACGGCCAGGCGGGCGTGAACAAGGACGTGTACGACGCCATCGACGCCGACGTGCACCTGTGGCCCACCCCCATCTGGGTGTGGAACAACTCCAACGGCATCTACCAGATCGACGACGTCCGCCAGTGGCTGTACGGAGAGACCTTCCTCACGGCCAGCGAGTACGATATCGTGTCCTGCCTGTACAAGAAGTACCCCGCCAGAAGCACCCAGGTCGCCGCTTGGGACAGGGTGTTGGACTACATGAAGATCGAGTTCCCCTATATCGTCCCCGAGCGTCCCGAGCCCGAAACCGAGCCTGAGACCGAGCCCGAGGTGATCGAGCCCGTGGAGCACGACTACGTGAGCGACGGCTTGGTGGCCTACTACAGCGGCACCCAGTCCACCCGCGGCGGCCACGACAAGGATTCCGCCGTCTGGCAGGATCTGGTGGGCGGTCACGATATGACCATCACCAAGAACGCCGACAACTACTTCTCCGACACGGGCCTGCGAGCCAAGGGCGTCAAGCACAACTTCCCCGCCGCCATCGTGGACACGGTCAACGGCCAGGCCTTCACCATTGAGATCCTGCTGGGTGATTTCGTCTCGGTGGGCAACGAGTTCAACACCTTCATCAACGGCTCGGGTGACGAGATCGCCCTGTTCCGCCGTAATTCCGTAGACGAGCTGGAGCTGAAGTTCCAGATCAATTCGGGTGTGCGCATCAAGGTCAAGAACTGTCTGAACCTGTTGCAGAACAGCCTGATCACCATCACCTACGCCCAGAACGACGTGGTCCGCCTGTACGTCAACGGCGAGCAGGTGGGCGAGACCCCCACCATCAACGGTTCTCTGGGCGCGTCGGATCTCTTCATCGGACACAACGCCCAGAATAAGATGTTCGACACCACCTACCGTGCCGTCCGCTTCTACGACCGCGCGCTGACCGCCGAGGAGGTGGCGGCGAACGCTCAGGTGGATGGGTATGGGATCGCCGCGGAGTGAGGGATTGC
>JAFQOC010000248.1 GCA_017420845.1 Clostridia bacterium | reverse complement strand
GCATGGCGTTGTAGATGGAGGCGCGCATACCGCCCACCGAGCGGTGGCCCTTCAGGTTCTTCATGCCGGCCTTGGCGGCTTCGGAGGCGAACTTCTTGTCCAGGTCTGCGTTGCCGGTGACGAAGGTGACGTTCATCATGGAACGGGAGCCGGCCTTGACGGGGGCGATGTAGTAGTCCTGGCTGTCCAGATAATCGTACAGGAGAGCGGCCTTCTTGATATTCTTCTCCTTCATAGCCTCCAGACCGCCCTGCTCCAGGAGGTACTCGCAGACCAGACCCAGCATGTAGATGGTGTAGCAGGGAGGGGTGTTGTACATGGAGTCGTTGTCGGCCATGGTCTTCCACTCCAGCATGGTGGGAGCCTTGGGATCGCAGTAGTCCAGGAGATCCTCACGGACGATGACCACGGTCACGCCGGCGGGAGCCATGTTCTTCTGGGCGCCTGCGTAGATGACACCGAACTTGGTGACGTCCACGGGCTCGGAGAGGATGCAGGAGGACATATCGGCCACCAGAGGCACGTCGCCGGTGTCGGGGACGTTTGCGAACTTGGTGCCGTAGATGGTGTTGTTGTAGCAAACGTGGACGTAGGCGGCGTCGGGGCGCACCATGTCCGCGGTAATGGCGGGAATATGGTCGAAGTTATCGTCCTTGGTGGTGGCGATGCACTTGACGTCATAGCCCATCTTCTGGGCTTCCTTGAAGGCCTTGCCCGAGAACTGGCCCGAAACCACGTAGTCAGCCTTGCCGGTGCGGCCGATCAGGTTGATCGGGACCGAGGCGAACTGGGTGGATGCGCCGCCCTGGAGGAAGAGCACCTTGTAGTTGTCGGGGATGTTCATGAGCTTGCGAAGATCCGCCTGGGTCTTGGCGATGATGGCCTCGTAATCCGGAGATCGGTGGGACATCTCCATGACCGACATGCCGGACTCGCCGTAACAGACCAGCTCAGCCGCTGCCTTCTCGAGTACGGGGACGGGGAGCATAGAGGGGCCTGCCGAAAAGTTAAACACTCTGTTCATAACTGTTACCTCCGAATGGAAACAAAAAATGTGAACTGCCCGTGGCGTATCGTCACGGGCAGTATCGTGAAAACGATTGACCCTATTATAAACCATTTGCAAGAAGATGTCAATAGGTTTTGCAAAAAATCTTCAAAAAAATGGCCAAATAGAGGAAAATGCTCCGAAATTTGCTTGATTTTTTGCGGGCGAGTTGCAAAAAACGGTTTTATGCGTTCTTTTTGATACAGTCGGCCACGCGATCTGCCAGAATTTCGACGCCGTAGGGGGAGGCATGGAGGAGATCTTCGGAGATCATGCGGTCGATATCCTCGGCCACGGGGGTGAAAAGATCGTCGAAGAGGATCCCCAGAGGCTCCAGCGCGGCCGCGGCGGCGGCGTTGTAGGCGCGGACACGCTCCATATCGTGGCCCCACATCTTGGGGGAGGGGGGCGTGGTGGCGGCGAAGATCACCACGGGGGCGTAGGTCTTCAGGATCTTTGCGATCCGCACCATCTGCTCCGCGTAGACCTCTATGGGGGTGAAGGGACCGTCACCGAAGAGGTCGCACATATCCCAGAGGCCGCAGTTGAAGTGGATGAGGTCGGCGTCCTTCAGCTGCTCACGGTAGTCGTAGAGCATCCGCAGGGTGTAGGAGGCGAAGCGGCAGTTATCGTCGGGACCCCAGACCGCGAAGTCGGGACCCAGCAGCTCGCGGACGCTGTTCTGGTAGCTCAGACGTATGGAATCGCCGAGGAGGATGATCTTTTTCATGGTGTGATTCTCCTTTCCAGTATATGTGATGAACGGGGGGTGGAATACTTCAAATTTGGGTTTATCGCTTCGCGCTAAACCCAAGTGAAATGCGCTTGCGCGCGTGAAATATGCGCTGAAGCGCATGTGAAATACTCGCCAGCGAGTGTGAAATTTGCCCTTCGGGCAAGTTGAGGTGCAGAACCTTCGGTTCTGTCCATTACTTTTTATGTAATATTTAATAGAAACCCGTAGGGTTTCTTTCCGCAACTCGCCCAACGGGCGAATTTCACACGCGCGACGCGCGTATTTCACGCTCGCTTGCGAGCGATTCACACGCCGTAAGGCGTATTTCACTATTGCAGTTTATCGGAACGATAAACTGCAATTTTCCTTATACTCAATCCTTCACACAGATCCACTCCTTGGCGCAGGGCAGGGTCAGGATCCAATCGCACAGGGTATGCCACTCGGCCAGCTTATGGTTTCTGCGGGCATAGTAGATGTTGATGAGGTTTTCGTAGTTGAGGGTCACGGTGCGCATCTGGTGGTAGGAGGAGGGAAGCATCTGGATGATGTTATGCCAGGGTTGGCGGTCCTCCTTGTTGGCCAGAAATTTCTGCCGCTCGGCCTCCAGGTAGCCGATGGTGGCGTCCAGCAGAGCCAGACCGCCCTCGTCCAGACGGTCGTGGGAGAAATCATCTCTTTCAAAGGCCTTGGCGTGGATCTTGTGCATGGTGGAGGTGGAGTTGGCTACGGTGCCTACCTTATAGGTGTCAAATTCCTTCCACCAGTACAGGGGAGCGGTGATGTCCACCGTCACAAAGACCTGACGGAGGAACTTTCTGTGGTCGCTGCCCGACACGGCGAGGCGGTGACCGAAATCCAGGTCGATGGGGCCGAGGACGAACTTTCCGTTTTCATCGTAAAAGCTATCGGACTTGGCCCAGCTGTTCATGGGGTTGCGGGCGCCTCGGATGGCGCCGTCCAGGTTCATAACTGCATCGCGTTCAATTTTCAGCATAATCTATCTCCTAAATTTTTATTTTTCAGTTCAGCTTGGTAAGGGTATAGCCGTTCTCTGCCCACACGGTCTCCCCCTCGGGGGTGAAGCCCGCCGGCCACAGGGCGTAGGCTACGGCGTTTTCATGGGTGTCCGCAGGGCGGGTGACTGTCAGCCTGCCATCCTCATAGACCGAGGAGAACAGGTTTACGCCCATGTAGATGTTGGCGTCCGAGCCCACGAAGGCAGGCTGATCAGCGGGCTTACGGAGGAGGAACATGGCACCCGAGTGGGGATTGGCGTTCTCGATGTGAATGGTATCCCGGAAGCCGAGGAATTTGCGGGTAAGGCAGTCGGCCACCAGCGCTCCCTTCATGCCTACCTTGTCCAGATCGAAGTCCAGGTCGGTCATGGTATCCCCGAAGTGGTAGAGGGCGAGGAATTTGGTATTCTCGTCCACGTCCAGAATATAGGCGGTGGGGGCGGGACGCTCGAAGAAGTCCACGGGACGGCAGGGAATATCCAGGGGAGGCAGGGACTCGGTGTAGAGGGCGCGGCGGGCGTCGCTCAGCTTTTCCAATTCATCGTTGGACAGCACCGATCCGCCCGACATGGCGATGGCCACCGTCCAAAGCTGAGCCTCCGACCAGGTGCAGTTGAAGCCGTCCCCGCGATCCCAGTCACGGAGCACCAGACCGTCGGGGTCGTTGACGTAGACCCTTCTGTGGTAGAAGTACCGCCAACCCACGGTGTGGAGGCAGTTCTGCATGATCTGCCAGTAGGTGGGGTGATTCTTGTTCTTGCCCCAGATGATGTCGCAGGACATGCGGGCTCCGTTGAAGATGCCCGCACCCAGAAGGGTCTGGGCACCGCAGGCAAGGAGGAAGACCTCGTCCCCCACGGTCTCGCGGATGACCGAGAGGGCCTTTCTCTGCACCTCGATGCAGTAGCCGTCGGGGAACTTGACGAAACGCCCCCGCCCGTTGAAGTAGCGCACCGCGGCGGCGAGAAAGTCCAACTTGAAGTAGGTGGCGCCGAACTCGTCCACCATGCGGCGGAAGGTCTTGCGGAGATGATCGTGGTAGGCGGGATCCCCCAGGTTGAAGGGGTGGAAATGCTCCCCCAGGGTCACCTCGGGCATGGCGAGATGCTTCAGCTCCCCGTAATACTCGGACCGATCGTCCAGAAGCAGGGGAGACAGCCACAGACCGAAGGTCAGCCCCAGCTCGCGGACGTAGGCCGAGGTGGCGGCCATGCCCTCGGGGAACTTCTCCTCGTCGGTGATCCACTCGCCGCAGAAGGAGCCGCTCCTCTGCCAGCCGTCGTCGATCTGGACGAGGTTAGGCCTGCCTTCACTTGCGTACATGACCTGCATATCAGCGGCGGTTCGGATGCGGTCTTCGCTTACGTCCCCGTAGAAGCAGGACCAGGAGCACCAGCCCACGGGGAGATCCCCTGTGGGGACGCAATTATGGAGGGATGCCACCGCGTCGGCGTAGGCCTCCATGAGGGCGTTCTCGCCGTTGGGAGCCCCCTCGGCCACCATGAAGCGCTCCATGGTATAGGCCTCCCCCACGGCCAGCTCCCGTCCCTCCAGCTCAAAGCGGAAGGTGACGGTGCCGTCCCGCAGGAAGATGGCCGACCAGAAGCGGTGCATGGTGCAGAGACCGCAGAGGAGGGTCTGCCCGCTTGCGAGATTCTTGAACAGAGCGAGCTGGGCGATCTCGCGGGTACGGTTCTCGGCGTAGGGGAACACCCCCGATACGTCGTTGGTGTGGGCGGCGTCGTCGTAGAAGTACAGGGACTCCACGGGGTCAAGCAGCTTTTGGGGTAAGGGAAAGGACACCTCCAGGGCCTCGGGGCAAACACCCGCCTCATGGGCGGTGAGGGTGACGGTATGGATGTGATTCTCGGCGGTATGGGTGACGGTCATGCCGTGCTCCGGAGCATTGGGGGGCAGGATGGCGGTTCT
>JAFQOC010000247.1 GCA_017420845.1 Clostridia bacterium | reverse complement strand
GCGTAACTGCGACCCAACGCACCGATAAACTGCAATTTGAAAATTGACCGAACCGTTACATTGCGGTTTATCAGGAAGGTTGAGAATGCAAAAACAATGAGCAAGCTTCTCCAAATCCTATTGACAATCTTTTGATTGCGTGTTATAATATAGCCAACAGCAACAAAAACCTTCCGAAAGGATACTGCCATGAAACTGACCTTTCATCTGAACGACACCGCCCTGTACGACTGCACCCTGCATATCCGCGACGCCCGCGGCGCCCGCGCCTACCACCTGAATACCCTGACCGCCGTGGGTATCCCTCTGGTAAACACCCTCACCGTGGAGGTTGCGGGAGACAGCGTGGAGATCGTCGCTCTTCCCAAGGCCAACAACCGCCTCTCGGAGGAGGCGAAGAGCATCACGGGGGATACCATGCTGGAAACCGTCACCCTCCGTGCCCTGGGCAAGGCCGCCTGCGTCTTCTCCAAGGCGGGATTTCTGCAGACCGCCATCACCTACCGCCTTCCCTTGCGGGAGCGCATCGGCACCGACGTGGGTGGCTCCGACGCGATCCACCTCCATCTGACCGAGCGCTTCTTCTGCCCCACTCCCGAGTGGATGACCGAGGTACTGGATCTCTACCCCCTGACCTACGTATTCTTTGAGCTCTCCGAGCGGCTCTCCGAGCGGCTCTCCGAGGGGGACACCGTCCATACCCCCGCCGCTCTTCGAGACCTCAACCGCATTGAGCTCCTTCGTCTGACCCGCAAGCTGGTCCTTTTGCAATGCGCAGGGGATTCTCTGCTCCTGCATCCCCTCCTGATGTCCCGCATTAAGCGGCTGTCCAAAGGTCGGGTGGTGCTGCGAAAGCTGAAAAAGCTCTACCGACTCCCCCCCGAAAAACGGGCGGAGCTCTTTGACGATTGGAATCAGCCCTTGGTGGACACGGAGGGATGGCCGTGATCTCTCATATGAAATTTCACTTGTTTTGGGACCGCCGCCAGCTCTCCTTTGCAGCCATGACCGTCCTGTTCGGCTGTGGGGCGGTGGCCATACTGACCGATCCGTCGGAGGAAGGCTTCTGGTGGCTCCTGTGTGCCGGGTTCGCCCTCCTCGGTCTGGCGGGGGCGGCGATGCATCCCTGCCTGTACGTCATGACGGATCGAGGTCTGTACAGCTTCTACCTGTTCGGTTTCCTTCGTCGCTTCATTCCCTGGGATACAGTACGAAAGCTGACGATCCGGTACGCGGGCGGCGGCAAGCGTATCCCCTATTTCAACGACACCTTCCTTGTTGACGGGAAAGCCGAGGGGAAGACTATGTTTTTCACCGAAAACGAAATTGTCCGCACCCGCCGCGCCCGCAGACTCCTGGAAAGGTACACCGGCTTCCCCGTGGAGGGCTTCATGATCGACGATCTTCGCGCGTGGCGAAAAAAGCGAAAAGAAAAACGGGAGCGGATGCGCCGTCACAAGGAGCGCATGGAGCGGGTGGACCGCAACCGCCAAACCCGCGAATCCAAAAAACAAAGCCGCAAGCAGTCAAACGGTCAAAAATGATTACTATCCGCGGGCATTGCGCCGTGCAAATTCCCCAAATTGTGAACTTTTCCCTAAATCCATTGCCAAATTCTTCTCTTTGTGCTATAATAGTTCAGAGTTATGTGAACCGAATTTTAACTGTAGAAGGAGAATGACATGACCGAGACTGCCCTCGCCCCCGCGCAAGCGGCTTCCGACCATCAGACACGCAAGGTCTACATAGTCCTCAGCCAGACGGGCACCGTCCTGTCCCGCATCCTCAAGCTCTATACCCGCGCCCCCTATAATCACGCCTCCATCGCTCTCCGTGAGGACCTGGAGGTCATGTATTCCTTTGGGCGGCTGGATCCCTACAATCCCTTCGTTGGCGGCTTTGTGCAGGAGTCGGTGGCCTTCGGAACCTTCAAGCGATTCAAGAATACCCGCGTGATGGTGATTGAGGCGGAGGTTACACCCGAGGCCTACGATAGGCTGTGCGTACACATCCGTCGGATGCTCTGTGCCCGCACCGAATACCATTACAACTACCTGGGGCTGCTTCTGGCCGCCATCCGTATCCACCGCGCCAAGCGCAACTGCTACTACTGCTCCGAGTTCGTCAAGGCCATGGCGGTAGAGGCCGGAGTGGAGGGAGCGGAGGACATCCCCGCCATCGTCAAGCCCATGCACCTCCTCCGTGTCCCCCATAAGACCGTCTTTGTGGGCCACCTGCGGGATTATCCCCTGCTCCGCCGCAGACGGTTGATGCCCGCTACGGTCTGATACCCCTTGTCCGCATATTAGCCAATTCCCGTTCGGTGCCGTGCCGGGCGGGCTTTCTTTTTTCACACGTCCGTCACAGATCCGTCACTCTGAATTTTAAATAAATATTTACAAAATCGTCTCTATCCTCGTAACAATTATAAGATACCATTATACTAGCGCAGTTTAGCGCGTTACAATCCGAAACTGAATCAGGAAGGTAATCACATGGGAATCTTTGACGTATTGACACTGGTATGCGGTCTGGCACTGTTCCTGTACGGTATGGACGTCATGGGCGACGCCCTGAAAAAGAGCGCGGGACGCAAGCTCAAGACCATTCTGGGTAACCTCACCTCCAACCGCTTCAAGGCGCTGGGTCTGGGCCTGATCGTCACCGCCGTCATCCAGTCCTCCTCCGCCACCACGGTCATGGTCGTGGGCTTCGTCAATTCCGGTACCATGCTGCTGGGTCAGGCCGTCGGTGTCATCATGGGCGCCAACATCGGTACTGCCGTCACCGCCTGGCTCACCGCTCTGAACGGCATCGAGGGCGGCGCGGACGCCCTGGCCTGGACCGAATGGCTCAAGCCCGATGCCTGGATGCCTGTCCTCGCGCTGATCGGTATCTGCCTCATCATGTTCTCCAAGAAGAGCAAGCACAAGGACGCGGGCGCCATCCTCATGGGCTTTGCCGTCCTGATGGTGGGTATGGATCTCATGTCGGGGGCCGTTAGCGGCCTCAAGGGCGATCCCAACTTCACCAAAATTCTGACCATGTTCCATAATCCCATC
>JAFQOC010000246.1 GCA_017420845.1 Clostridia bacterium | reverse complement strand
TGGAGCTGGTTGGTGGCGGGGATGGCGATGGCGCCCAGCTTGTTCAGACCCAGCATGGCGAACCAGAACTGGTAGTGGCGCTTGAGCACCAGCATGACGCGGTCGCCCTTCTTGATGCCCAGGGACTTGAAGTAGTTGGCGCACTGGGCGGAGGCTCGCTTCATGTCCTTGAAGGTAAATCGCCGCTCGGTGTGGTCCCGGGAGACGTGGAGCATGGCCAGCTTCTCGGGGTCCTTCTCGGCCACGGCGTCCACCAGGTCGAAGGCGAAGTTGAACTTATCGGTATTCTTGAAGGTAATGGAGGTAGGCGTACCCAGAGCGTTCTCGGTGACGTCGATGAACTTACGCCAGATGCGGTCGCTCTGCTGGTCGCGGTGAACCGTGGTCTCCTTCTTGGTGGCGGGGACGGCCTCGGTAGGAGCCAGCTCGGGGATGGGCTCCCCCGTGGGGTTGAGGACGATAGCGTAGAAAACGCAGTCCTGACCGCCCACGGCGATCATACCGTGAGGGGTGTCGGAATCGTAGTAAATGGTGTCGCCCGCGCTGAGCACCTCGGTGTGCTCGCCCACCTGGACCATGAGCTTACCCTCGATGACGATATCCAGCTCCTGCCCCGCGTGGGTGGTCAGCTCGATATCCTTGTGCTGGGCCTCCTCGGAGTAGGCGGAGCGCACGAACAGGGGTTCGGCGATACGGTTCTGGAAGGCGTAGGCCATGTTGTAGTACACCATGCCGTGGGCCTTGGCAATTTCCTGTCCTGCACCCGCCCGGGTGACGGTGTAGGATTTCAGCTTGGGGCTGTAGCCCTCGATGATCTCGGTCACATTGACGTTGAGCGCCAGGGCACAGCGGTAGATGAAGGCAAAGTTGAGGTCGCTCTCGCCGCTCTCACAGCGGACGTACTCCTCGGTGGAGACACCCGTCTTGGCGGCCATCTGGGAGGGCTCCAGTCCCTCAATCTCCCGGAGGGCGCGGATACGTCCCGCCATCTCCTTGATCTTGAAATCCAGTCCCGACATGGAGGAGGCTTCGGTGATTCTGTTGGTCTGATCCATGTGAAAATCCTTTCTCGGGGGTAGCGGGGTCCAAAACGTAAGCGCACCCGCCCCAAAGTGTGATGACTTTGAGACGAGCGCGCATAAAATCCTTATACAGCACCCGCGGTACCACTCAAATTGCGGAAAAAAATTCCGCCACTTTGCCGGGTCGCAAAACCCGCTGACACTAACGCAGTCGCGCGGGGCGGGTCTACTCTCACGGGGCTTTGGGACTCGGGTGATTTCTTCCGTCCGGCTCGGGAGCTACGTAAACCGCGACCGTGTTCATGGCTCGCACCAACCGCCAATTCTCTGAAAACCGTGCCGTGGCATCCTCTCCGTCAATGCCTTTTGATACAGATAATTATATCACATCTTTGCTGCTTTGTCAATTCATTTATTTGGGTAAAACCTTGCAAAATTTCTTGTCACGGCAAGCAATTTTTTGTTGTTTTTTACATTCTTACAGCTTATTGCGCTGGATCTTGCCGCTGATGGTCTTGGGGAGCTCGTCGCGGAATACCACGATACGGGGATACTTGTAGGGAGCGGTATTCTTCTTGACGTAGTTCTGGATTTCCTTCTTCAGCTCCTCGGTGGGCTCGGTGCCCTTGACCAGGACGATGGAGGCCTTGACCACCTGACCGCGAACCTCGTCGGGCTCGGCGGACACACCGCACTCCAGGACGTAGGGAAGCTCCATGATGACAGACTCGATCTCGAAGGGCCCAATGCGGTAGCCCGAGGACTTGATGACGTCGTCCACGCGGCCCACGTACCAGTAGAAGCCGTCCTCATCGCACCAGGCGGTGTCGCCGGTGTGGTAGTAGCCGTCGTGGAGCACCTCGTCTGTCTTCTCCTGGTTGCGGTAGTAGCCCAGGAACAGGCCGCAGGGAGCCTTGTCTCCCACCTTGATGACGATCTCGCCCGTCTCACCGTCGGGAACGGGATTGCCGTCGGGATCCACCAGCATCATTTCGTACAGGGGAGAGGGCTTACCCATGGAGCCTACCTTGTGGGGATTGCCCATGAGGTTGGCGATGGACAGGGTGGTCTCGGTCTGGCCGAAGCCCTCCTTGATCTGCAGACCCGTAGCCTTCTCGAACTGGCGGTAGACCTCAGGGTTCAGGGCTTCTCCTGCGGTAGTCATGTGACGGACCGAGGAGAAATCGTATTTGGAGATGTCCTCCTTGATCATCATGCGGAGCATGGTGGGAGGCGCACAGAAGGTAGTGATCTGATATTTGGCGAACATAGGAAGGATCACCGAGGCGTCAAAGCGGTCGAAGTCGTAGGTAAATACCGCGCCCTCGGCCAGCCATTGACCGTAGAGCTTGCCCCACAGAGCCTTACCCCAGCCCGTATCCGAGATGGTGAAGTGGAGGCCGTCCTCACTCACACCGTGCCAGTACTTGGCGGTGATGTAGTGACCCAGGGCGTACTTGTAGCTGTGAGCGGCGATCTTGGGATAGCCCGTAGTACCCGAGGTAAAGAACATGATCATGGGATCGTCGCCGCAGGGGGTATCCTCGGTGCGGTAGAAGTGGGCGGAGTACAGGGGAAACTCCTCGTCAAAGCTACGCCAACCCTCACGCTCGCCGCCCACCAGGATCTTGGTCTTGAGGGAGGGAGACTCGGTCTCGGCCAGCTCCACTTGTCTCGCTACGTCGCCGTCGGCGGTACAAACGATGGCAGACACCTCGGCGGCGTTGAAGCGGTACTCCAGATCGTGCTTGACCAGCTGATTGGTGGCGGGAATCGCGATGGCGCCCAGCTTATGCAGACCCAGGATGGCGAACCAGAATTGGTAATGACGCTTCAGCACCAGCATGACCCGGTCGCCCTTCTTGATACCCAGGGACTTGAAGTAGTTGGCGGCCTGAGCCGAGGCGCGCTTCATATCGTTGAAGGTGAAGCGGCGCTCGGTCATATCGCGGGAGATGTGGAGCATGGCCAGCTTATTCGGATCCCGCTTGGCGATGGCATCCACCACGTCGAAGGCGAAATTGAACTTATCCTCGTTCTTGAAGGAAATCTTCTGAAGGGCACCGTTCTCGTTGACCACGGTGTCAATGAAGGGGGTGGTAACGGTGGCGGTGGCGCGGGTCTCGCCGTCCTCGTGGATCTGGCGGAGGGACTCCTGCACCAGCTCGGGAGACAGAGCGCTCTCACCGGGGAGGACCACCGCCATAAATACACAGTCCTGACCGTCCACGGCGATCATACCGTGGGGGGTGGAGGAGTTGTAGTAGATGCAGTCGCCCGCCTCCAGGTACTCCACGTTGGAGCCGACCTGGACCTTGAGCTTCCCTTCCAGTACGAAGTCGAACTCCTGTCCGTCGTGTCTGGTGAGGTGGATGGGCTTATTCTGCAGGGCGGGGTCGTACTCATAGCGCACGCGGTAGGGCTCAGCGATCTTCTTGCGGAAGAGGGGTGCCACCGACATGATGCTGATGCCCGCCTCCTTGGCGGTTTCCTGTCCCTCGCCCTTACGGGTCACGGTATAGGAGGACAGGTGGGCAGAGCGCCCCTCCAGCAGGTCGGTAATACCAATACCAAAGGCCAGGGCGCACTTATGAATGAAGGAGAAGGGGAAATCCCACTCTCCCGCCTCGTAGGCGACGTACTCCTCGGCGCTGACTTCGGTCTTCTCCGCCATCTCGGCCACGGAATATCCGCAAATATCACGCATCTCGCGGATACGGATGGCGACCTCTTGGAGCTTCACCAGATCAACAGCGTTTGTTCTCTCGTTTGCCATAACTTGTTCCTCCTTTAAAGGATCATGGATGATTACGAATAAAAAAACACACCTGTCTCAAAACACTTTGAGACGGGTGCATAACACTCGCGGTACCACTCAAATTGCGCCATAACGACGCCACTCTTCAGAATCTTTTAATTCCTATGCTCTCACGCGGCAGTCACGGGAGTCTCTATTTTCGTCCACGGAACGATTTCAAGTTCTCCGGCTCGGAAGGGATGGGTCATATAAGGGGGATACAATCGGTTCGCACCAACCACCGACTCTCTGGATGTTCTCGACCTTGACCGTCTTCGTCACAGCCTTTGTTTTTCTATTCGATTGGGCGTATTATAGCACATTTTGCGGGGGTTGTCAAGGGGTTTGTGAAAAATTTTGCAAGCAGAGCGTGTTTTTTCAACTGCGTTTTGGCTTTCGTATCCTTCAAATTTGGGTTTGTGAACTGTTTGTCGTTGGCGTTCTCACGCTTTTCGGGCAGGGTTCCAAGGGGGACGCAGTCCCCCTTGGGTAAGAAAAGGGGGGTGGCCGGCAGTCCCG
>JAFQOC010000245.1 GCA_017420845.1 Clostridia bacterium | reverse complement strand
TATCGGACGAGCAGCTACGATACCTACGAGTTTGACACCTTCTATTTTGAGAAGAATCTCCAAGGCGATATCATCGCGGTCTATAACGAGGACGGCCAAAAGGCGCTGGCGTACACCTATGACGCTTGGGGCAACCATACCACCACATGGGTCAATCGGACGCTTGAGAATATGCCGGCGGTTTATAATCCTTTCCGTTATAGAGGGTACTACTACGATACCGAGACCCAACTGTATTACTTGCAGAGCAGATATTATAATCCTGCTTGGGGGCGGTTCTTGAATGCGGATGGATTAGTTTCTACCGGAACAGGTATATTGGGGTATAATATGTATACTTATTGCGACAATAATCCTGTAATGAGAACAGATTATGGAGGGACTAATTGGTTTAGTGATATTTGGGAAAAAATAAAAAATTTCTTTTCCGATAATTTCGGAGCTACAGCAAGCATAGGACAAGAAGAGTCTGAAGAAATCCAATTATACCTAGCAAAAGTCGAAACTGGCATAGGGTATAGCAAAAGTTTTGATACCGGGAAAGCAGCTAATGTATATGTATCTGCCGGCGAAGATTGGAAAGAATTAGATGAGTATTCTGCTGGATTTGATGTTAATATCAACGGGTATGGTGCAAACATTGAGATAGGTACAGACACATCATTCGGTGTTCATCTAAACAAAATATCGATTGATTTTGGAAAAAATTCAACAGGAAACAGTTATATTCAAATAACGAGCGAAACAGAGAATGGAGAGTATGCCTATACGAAGTTTTCAATAAATACTTGGAACTGCGCGGTAGTTGCATTGGTCGTTATTTGTGTCCCGTATGCATTACCCGCCTTAGCTCCTGCTCTAGTAGGAGTTTAAATAGGATTGATTGAAAGGAGTATTAGTATCCATGAGTGTGTTGGAAGATTTTAATCACCTCATTCAAGAGAAGTATATACAATGTGGAATCATCGCGTTTGAAATTATACTTTTTATTGTGATTTTCATTGTACGCATATATACTCACCGTAAGAAAATTAAAAAAGTATTAGAGCAATATAAAAATGGGGAATATTTAGATATTATTCCTCGCGTTACTCAATTAAAAAATGGGTATTCACGATTTCCTACTAAAGCGAATCGTTTTTTGTGCAATCAATTGAGTCTTATACTTGCTTCGTCTGCATTGCGCATAGGTAATAACAATATGTTTCGTGAACATATTAAAGATGTGTTGGATCCAGAACTGGAATATGCTGCAGTTATGTGGATAACGGTTTTTGACCTAAATAATAATGACATAATGTCAGCCAAAGCACATTATCACCAGTTTTTGCAGACGAAAGAAAACGAAAGAAAAATTGTTGCAAAAAATTTTTTGGATGCGTTTTTTGCATATAAGGAAGAAAATCACGAACTTGCATTAAAACTAATTGAAATATTACGAGAGAAAGCAGAAAATCCTGTTATGAATGATTATATCGAAGATATGATATCTTCAATAAAAAATTCAATATGACATGGTAAATCTGCAAACTTCAGTTGCGCTTCCGATAAGATTACCACGTAGATAAAACCCCTTATTGAAAAAGCGGTTAGAGCATTCACGACATAGCTGTCCTGTTAGACAGAAAAACCTGCAGGGCGACATTATTGCTGTGTACAATGCTGACGGTGAAAAGATCGGCTCCTACACATATGACGCATGGGGTAACTGTACGGTGAGCGTTGTTTCAGGGAATACTACCTTGGAAAACAACATCGTCCGGACTCTGAATCCCTTCCGTTACCGCGGGTATTACTACGATACCGAGACCCAGTTGTATTATCTCCAAAGCCGATATTATAATCCTGCTTGGGGACGGTTCTTGAACGAGGATGCGTATGTGAACGCAAACGGAGATCTGATTGGCTTCAATATGTATGCGTATTGTAGTAATAATCCCATTATGGGATGTGATCCAACCGGAGAAATTGCATGGCATATTGTCATAGGAGCTGCAATCGGGGGGTTAGTTTCTGGTGCCAGTACGTTTATTGGTGGAGTTATTACTCATGGAATGGAAGGCAAAGAGTTCACAGCGGATTTTTGGTTTAAACTACTAGGGGCCACCGCAATATCTACTGTTTTAGGAGCTATTTCTGGAGGGCTGGCGGCAAGTGGATTGGTTGGTGCTGGGGGACTAATGGCTATAGATGTTGCATCAAGTGCTATTGAAAGTGTTTATGATACTGTTGTTATAAACGGATCAACCAACGCAGGCGAGATAATTACTAATACTTTGATTGATGTCGGTATTTCCTGCTTGTTTTCGTTAGTTGGAGGAGCGGGTGATATTGATATGCCTCAAAAATATAAAGCGTACAAATCAGCCAACCAAACACTTCAGCAAACGGGAGTTCACCCAAAAGTAAAAGCAGATGCGCAAGATGCAATTGATATATATATAAGAAGTTGTAAAAAAGGTATTTGGCCTAACTTTGCGGAAAGCAGTGTAAGTTCACTTTTCTCTGGTACAGTTATTTATTTTGGTCAAAAACAAGCCGAACAAGCATTGGGGTGGTAATGGTGGAAATGAAGAAAAAATGTATGCCAAGTAAATCTATAATACATATCATTAGAAGCACTATCAAAACCATCATGATTCTCGGATTGCTTTTATTAGGAGGGCTGGCTATCTTCTCAACATTTATTGGTAAAATATATGATCAAGATGATTTAATTTATGTTTCAGGGGTTTGCACAGACTTTTCTATAGAAGAAGTACAAAGCCCTGCTCTTCATAATGGAAATGTTTTACTACTCATTCTTGATAATGGAGAAGGATATTATATCCCAAGCGCAGTTGTTGATTTTGATCGCGCTTTTGATTTCGTAGGAGAAAACTGTATAATTGGGTATGACAAACAAGGCGCTAACTGGTTCTACGCTAATTCAAACTACAAAAAGGCGACTACATTATCAGTTCCAAATTGTGCTGTTAGTTATGAAGTGCAAGATCATAATCATGGTATTCGCACAAGCTATTTTTTCTTTTTTGGCATATATACTTTTTTTATACTTCTTGGCTTTTCAATTAAAGTTTTTATTTTCTTAATGGATTACCAGACAAGTAAATTAAATAAAAAACATGGAAAACTTCAAAAATAAAATTCCCATATTTCTTCTGTTTGCAGTGTGCTATGCTCTGTGACGGGAGAGCAGGAAGAGATTATATCCCGCACTTCAAAATTTTATATACAATAGCCGACTTATTAGGCAGAGTTATCTGCTTGATAAGTCGGCATATGGAGAACTGGATTGTCCCATTCTGTTCGGCAACCAAATAGATCACCTTAAAGTCATTGGCAATCCTACCACGTACAGCGGCTACACCTTAACTTGGGAGGGCCGTCAGCTCATGGAAATGTCCATGACCGGCGGGCAATTCAGATATACCTTTACGTATAACGATTTAAAGAATTTTTAATTGAATTATTCGGAGGATAAGTTTGATATTAATTAACTTCTTCCTGTAACACAAAATGCATAGAAACAAAGACTACCGATGTTATATATGCGATCAGTTGACTTTTGTACTACTAACCTTTATGTGCTGTGTAATGTGTCTGCTTTCTCACATCATATTTAACACAAAATTTTGAATTGCGTTATGGCTCTGGGTTTCATATCCCTTATATGCCCTTGTAGCGTAGCGGAAAGGAATGGTCATAGCTATGAGACAAAAATACGAATCTCTTCCTGCTGAAAAACAAATTGTCAAAATTAAGCAAGAAAATGTTGCTTTAATTATCACAAGTATAATAATATCTCTGGTTCTTTTAAGTTTGTGCATTTTTTTATTTACCCAAACTGATCAAATAAAACTGGCTATTGGTATGTTAATAGCTTGGCCTTTTTCCATACTCTTTGGGGGAGTGCTACAAATTAGAGAAAACAAAAAGCGGATAAGGAATTTAAAGAATCAAATAAGCATTACTGAATCAAATAATTACAAAAAATAGCCTTTCGAAAGGAAACACATGAATGAAGAAACTTACGTTCTTTTGATACTTTAATGACTTCTTCTTTCCTGCCTATACCACAGATAACAGAGCTGTCAACGTGAAAAATTATCGCTGAAAAATGAAAAAATAGCCGAAGAGCCGGGTAGCAATACTTGGCTTTTTCTTTATCCCCATGCAATATTTTTCCGTGTACTGACAAGGGACAATACCTCTCGTTGACATCTTATACCCGAATTGAAAAAACCTCTTTACAAATCCGTTTGAATATGGTATACTGAACCCAACCAAACCAAGGAGGACATCTCTATGCTCCGACATCCTTTCGACAAGCAATTTGACCTGCCCGCGGGTTCCGTGCGCCTGAACGGCATTGCCGATGACAAGATCCGCATCATCACCGAGGGTACCCTCAAGGTCATTGACATGCACGCCCTGGCCGATTACTTCCGCAATACCATGGACATGTTCGCCACGGGTGAATTCTGGGGCAAGCTCATGCGGGCCTCCTGCCTCATCTGCTCTTACACGAATGATCCCGCCCTCCGCGCCATTGTGGACGAGGCCGCGCGGGATATGCTCTCCCTCCAGCGAGCCGACGGCTGTCTCTCCACCTGTCCCGATCACACCCAGCCAAACGGCTCCAACGGCTCGGATCTGTGGGAGCGCAAATACGCCCTCATGGGACTTTTGGCCTACTACGAGCTGACGGGAAGCCCCGAGGCTCTGGAGGCCTGTGTGAAGCTGGTGCGCTACACCAATGACCAGGTGGGTCTTCCCCCCAAGACTCCCATCACCGAAACGGGCTGGGCCTTCTGCGGGATCGAGTCCTCCTCCATTCTGGAGCCTGTCCTCCGCGTGTACCAGATCACGGGCGACCCCGCCGCCATGGAGCTGGGCACCTACATCGTAGAGAGTGGCTGCTGTAAGCGGGAGAATATCTTTGAGGCCATCCGACAGGGTAAATCCCCCGTGGAGATCGGGAGCAACGGTATCCCCGAGCAGAGCATTGCCAAGGCCTACGAGATGATGTCCTGCTTTGAGGGACTGTGCGAGTACCACCGCGTCACGGGTGACCCCGAGGCTCTGGAGACGGTCAAGACCTTCTGGAACAAGGTCATCGAGGAGGAGATCACCCTTCTGGGCTCGGGCGGTGCCGACGCCCCCTTCAACCTCGGCCCCGGTACGGGTGAGCAATGGAACCGCACCCGCTTTGAGCAGACCAACCCCGCCATCGACCTCATGATGGAGACCTGCGTCACGGTCTACTGGATGCGCCTCTGCCACCAGCTGCTGCGCCTCACGGGGGATGTCAAGTACGCCGACGAGCTGGAAAAGAGCCTCTACAACGCCATCTTCGGCGCCCTGAAGCCCGACGGCCGCTTCTTTGAGTATTTCCCCCGCTTCAACGGTACGCGCAACCCTAAGGTCAATTATTCCTTCAACATCAAGGGCTTCGACCTTTCCTGCTGTACCGCCAACGGCCCCACGGGGCTGGGGATGGCACCTTACCTCGCCTTTGCGGGAACCCCCGACGGCGTGGCGGTGAATCTCTACGAGAACGGCACCGTCTGCGTGCCTTACGGTGACGCCGTTGTTACTCTGACCATGGAATCCGACTACCCCATGGTAGGGAGAGCCACCCTCAAGGTGGTGTCGGTGGAGGGAACCATTCCCGCCGAAAAGCCCTTTATCATTTCCCTCCGCGTCCCCTCCTTTGCGATCGACTTCACGGTCATGGACGCCCGCAACCCGGGGAGCATGGTCACCGCCGAGGCAGGCACCTACCTCCGCCTGTGCGGCAACGTCACCGAGGGGGACGAGTGGCTCATCTGCTTTGATATCCCTTTGGTGAAGCACCCCGCTCCCCACGGCTCCAACCGCGCGGGTGACAATTTCGTGGCCTTCACCTACGGCTCCATCCTCCTGGCCCGGGACGCACGCGACGGCGCGGATCCCCTTACCCCCATCAGGGATGGCGAGATCGGGGACTGGCGGGTCACCCCCTCCGAGCGGGGCGGCTTTCTGACTGTCTTCGTCACGGTGGGCGATACCGAGCTGAAGCTCATCGATTACATGACGGCGGGGAACGACTGGAACCAGACCGCTTTCGCCTCCTGGCTGCCCACAAGGTGATCCTTAGCGCAATACATACGAAAAAGCCTGCCTTCCAAGTGAAAGCAGGCTTTTGTGATGGAGAGAAAAAGGAATCACTGCCCGACGGTGCCGAGGATCTCTCCCTCCACGGTGCCGTTGATCTTGCCCAGAACGTTTCCGTTGATATTCCCGTGGACAATACCGTTGATGTCTCCCGAAACGCTTCCGTTGAGATCCCCGTGAACCGTGCCGTCCAGGTTTCCGTCCAGGCTTCCGTTGAGATTTCCGCCGATGACCGCCTCTTTGCCCAGGTCGCCCAGCACGTCGCCGTTGACGTCCCCGTCCACCCGTCCGAGGATGTGGCCGTCCACGGTGCCGTTAATATCCCCGCGCACGTAACCGCACAGGTCTCCCAGCAGGGTGGCGTTGAAGTTACCGTCCAGAGAGCCCGTCAGATGACCATCCAGCATCCCGCCGAAGTCTCCGCTGACGTGGCCGCAGAGGTTTCCACCCACAAAGCCGTTGTAATTCCCGGCTATGTGCCCCGCAAGGTCGCCGTCGATGTTGCCGTTCATGTCTCCGAGGATCTCACCGCACAGATCGCCCATGATCTCGCCGCACAGGTCGCCGCCGATCTGTCCCCGCAGATCGCAGTCGAGATTTCCGTTCCAATCCCCTCTGACAAGGCCGTCCATATCGCCGAGCAGGGTCGCCGAAACGTCACCCTCCACCTCGCCGTAGAGGCCGCCCTGCCAGTGGTCGTAGCCGAACCGACCGCGGGTGCGGGAGCCAATGATCACATCTCCCGTAACACGGCCCTTCAGATCGCCGATGAAGGAGGGAACCACGATATCCCCTGCCACGGTATCCACCACGGTACCGCGGATATCGCGGAGGATACTCCCCTCGTTCAGCGTGCGGATGGTCTGGGTGAAGCTCCTGTCCTCCCGACGGCTGTCGTTTCGGCGCACACGATCTCCGTCGCGGCGGACACGGTCCTGCTCACGGCGCTTGCGGTCGCTCTCACGGCGCTTGCGATCGGAGGCTCGGCGTTCGTACCAAGCCTCTCTTTCGGCGGGAGTAGTCAGTCCGAAGCCGTGGGGCGTCGGATCCCCCCGCCTTGTGTGGCTGTTTTCGGGAGCTGCAGAGCGGGGAGAAGCATCCTGTCCCGCCCCATTGCTTCTCCGTGTCCCGCTTCGGGCGTTTCGGAGGATACCGTCCAGGTTGATGCCCTGGATGCCCAGGCTGGTCAGTATAGTCTGCACCTTCTCCAGCTCCTCCTCCAATCCGTCCCAATCCATAGTGAAGCCGCTTTGGAAGTCACCGTGAGCCTCGGCATACTCCTCCGCTTCATTTGCATACTCCTCGGCCTGATCCATAAAGTCCTCACACTCACCGTGAAGAGCTTCGCAGTCAGAACGGATGCTCTCACAATCGGCGCGGGCTTGCTCGCAGGCCTCCTTCAGAGCTTGGCATTCCTCCAGCAGGGAAGTAAGCTCCCCCCGCAGAGCCCAGGTATCTTCCTTCTCCTGCTCGGTGTCCAGCGCCTCCAGAAGTGCCTCGGCCTCGGCGGCGGTGATCTCGCCGGACTCTACCATTTTCAGTATGTTCAATTTGTTTTCCACGATGTTTCCTCCATATTCTTCCGAGTGAGGGATTCAGCTCCGATTCACGGTGCCATAGATCGCTCCGCAGACCACACCCCGCAATTTACCCGCTATGTCTCCGTTGAGATCCCCCATGACCTTACCGTTGAGATCTCCGCCGACAGAGCCGTTGAGGTCTCCTCCGACCATTCCGTTTATGCTACGGGCAATATCTCCGTTCACGTCTCCCGTGACCACGCCGTCCAGACTGCCGCCCAGACTGCCGTTGAGGTCTCCTCCGATCTTGCCTGCCAGGGAACGGCCCACGTCGCCGTTGATGTCCCCGCCTACGTTACCGGGAAGACTCCCGCCGACGCTGCCGTTGAGATCGCCGCCGATCTGACCGCACATACTGCCGGCTACGTCACCGTTGACGTCTCCTACGACCGTGCCTGCCAGAGTACCGTCCACACAACCGTTGAGGTCACCGTCGATCCGCCCTCGCATATCACCGCCTACGTCTCCGTTCACGTCGCCCAGGATACGCCCCAGTATGTGACCGCTGACACAGCCGTTGAGGTCACCCTCGATCACGGCCAGGGGGCCGATATTTCCCGAAACGTCACCGTCCAGATTCCCGTAGATATGGCCGAGTACGTCGCCGTAGGCTATATCGCCCATATCGTCGGTATCCTCCCTATCTTCTGCGTCATCGGGGTCATGAAGGTCTTCAAGATCCTCAAGATCTTCAAGATCTTCAATCTCTTCAATATCATCAGTATCATCGGGTTCATCAAGATCTTGGGGGGCGTTCGTATCTGCGGTCTCCTCCGACTCCTTTGGCTCGTCCTCATCCAGGGACGCCAGCAGTTCGTCGGCCTCATCCACCGTCAGGAGGCCCATCTCCAGCATGTCCAGTATCTTACCTTTGCTTATCATATGGTTTTCCTCCTTTATCGAATATGAAGCTCTCCGAAGGAGCAGCTTGCGTTGATATACACTACGGGCGCGCTGGGGTCCGCGGGGGTGGGGTGCTTGCAGGAGATCTCCGAAAAAGCTCCGCTCTTGGTGACCTCTACCCGGGCGTAGTCGGGAACATGGATATGCAGCTCCCCAAAGGCGCAGGTGGCATCGATCACGGCGCAATCGTGGACGCGGACCCCGGACAGATCAAATTTCATTTCACCGAAGGATACGTTCAGAGTAGCCGAGGTGAAATCCTGCTCGTCAAGACGGATCGAGCGCTCCCCGAACCGAACCGAATAGCTACCGGCGGTATCTTCCTCGGTCTCAACGGCATCCCCAAAGACAATGCCGTTATTCCGCAGATTTTCCTGCACCTTCTTGCGGATGCGATTCCGTCTCAGGCGTCTGAACAGGGGAGACAGAATGATGCGGATACCAATGAGGATCACCAGTACCGCCAAAGCAATGGGGATCAGGATATCTACGGGATAAATATCCAGGTGGGAGAGGATTCCCATGACTCCCGCCAGCAGGCAGAGAGGCCAAAACCAGGAAAAGGGGGAGCGGATGAGAAAGTAGACCGACGGAATCACGAGGAACAGATATCCCCAGCCGGGGAAGAACAGCGTGAAGTCCGACCAGGGCAGGAAATCCAGAAAATTACCCAAATACCCGATTCCGACCGCGATGACGCAAAGACCGAGAAACAGATTTGCCAGATATCTGCGGATTGAAGAACCGCGGGAATGATGATTGTATGCCATGACGCTACCTCCTTGTTTTTACGTGAGCTCCTTGAGCCGCTTGGCCGCCTCGTCGGCGGTGATGCGATGCTCTGAGAGCATTTTCAGAATTTCCTTGCGGGACTTTGCCGTGTCGGGCGTACCCTTGCGCCGGGATTTGAGCGTATCGTCGTGGACGGGGATCTCGTCGGGAGCAGGGGCGTCGGCCAGCCCCAGTGAGGCGATGAGATTATCCAGGGCGGCGCGGACGGTGGGGTAGGAAATCCCCAACTCCCGTTCCACGTCCTTGATACTGCCCCGATTCTTGATGAAGGTCAAAAGAAACAGCTCCTCCTCAGGGGAGAGGGAGCAGAAGCGGCAGCCCGAAAAGCTTCCCTCCATGGTCGTCCCGCAATGCTCGCAGGACAGGCGGGAGACGGCCAGCTTTTCCCCGCAGATACAGCATTTATGTGGCGCGCGGTACATAGGTATACCTCCGTTTTGGAATTATGTGGTTTGTCGATGATCGAATTATAACACATAGAATTAATTTTGTCAATAGTTTTAATTAAAAATCTTAATTTCATAATTAAGAAAATTAATTTCTGCATGGTTTTATGGCGTGTCAGCGGGGGCAGGCTCCGTCATTTCCTTTTCACTGTGCCGCCTTTTTCGTTATCCTGATTTTGCCTTAAGCCCCGATTTCCGTCAAAATCCTCAAATTTCTCATAGAAAAATCATTGAATTTTCCTAAAAAACTTTCCGAAAGCCCTTGACAAAATGAGATTTGTATGCTATAATTTGAAGGTCGCGTGTAAAGTAAATTGCTTTACACCCAATTCGAGCAGGAGTTTGTGCCATGTTTGAAAAGAATCTGGAGATCGGCTACCTGCTGGATTTCTACGGTGATATCCTCCCCGAGAGACGGCGGGATATCCTGGATCTGTATTATAATGACGATCTTTCCCTGTCCGAGATTGCCGAGCAGATGGGTATTACCCGTCAGGCCGTGCGGGACAGTATCAAGAAGACCGAGCAGGAGCTCTTCTTCTATGAGGATAAGCTGGGGCTGCGCCGCCGCTTTACCGAGGCGGAGACCCGTGCCGAGACCGCTCTGGCTCTCTGCCGCGCTGCCTCCGGGGCCGTTCCTCCCGCCCTTGCCGAGGAGCTGGAGGCCATTCGACGCGCCGTGTCCATGGATTGATCCTTTCTCATTATTCGAATATTCACCCCTCCACTTTCCTGTCGAAAGGAGGAAAAACCAATGTTTCAAAGTCTGAGCGAAAAGCTGGATCAGGCATTCAAGAAATTTCGCAATAAAGGAACTCTGACCGAGGCCGACGTCAAGGCCGGCATGCGGGAGATCAAGCTCGCCCTGCTGGAAGCCGACGTCAACTTCAAGGTGGTCAAGGAGTTCATCAAGATCGTGACCGAGCGCGCCGTGGGTGCCGAGGTCATGGAATCCCTGCTCCCCGGTCAGCAGATCGTCAAGATCGTCAACGAGGAGCTCACCCGCCTCATGGGCGGTACCCAGGCCAAGCTGGAGATCTCCTCCAAGCCCCCCACGGTCATCATGATGGTGGGTCTGCAGGGCGCGGGCAAGACCACCCATGCCGGCAAGCTGGCGGGTATGTACAAGAAGCAGGGCAAGCGCCCCCTGCTGGTGGCCTGTGACGTCTACCGTCCCGCCGCCATCAAGCAGCTGGAGGTGCTGGGTGCCCAGCTGGATATCCCCGTCTTCCAGATGGGAGATCAGGTCAGTCCCGTCAAGATCGCGCAGGAGGGTGTCAGGCTCGCCGAGCAGAAGGGCTACGATATGGTCTTCATCGATACCGCAGGCCGCCTGCAGATCGACGAGGCGCTCATGGCCGAGCTGGTCAACATCCGCGATGCCGTCCATCCCACCGAAATTTTGCTCACGGTGGATGCCATGATCGGTCAGGAGTCGGTCAACGTGGCCGAGACCTTCAACAATATGCTGGACATCACCGGCGTCATCCTCACCAAGCTGGACGGCAATACCCGAGGCGGCGCGGCTCTGTCCATCCGCTTTGTGACGGGTAAGCCCATCAAGTTCATCGGTGTGGGCGAGAAGATGGATGCCATCGAGCCCTTCCATCCCGACCGTATGGCCAGCCGCATTCTGGGTATGGGCGACGTCCTGACCCTCATCGACAAGGCCCAGCAGCAGTTCGACGAGAAAAAGGCCGCCGAGCTGGAGCAAAAGATCCGTCAATCCACCTTTACTCTGGACGATTACCTCGAGCAGTTCGGGCAGCTCAAGAGCATGGGCAACCTCGACCAGCTGGCGGGTATGATCCCCGGCGTCAAGCCCGGCGCCCTCAAGGACGTGCAGGTGGACGAGAAGGCGCTGGCCCATCAGCAGGCCATCATCCGCGCCATGACCCCCGCCGAGCGCATGAGG
>JAFQOC010000244.1 GCA_017420845.1 Clostridia bacterium | reverse complement strand
GAGCTGGCGGTCGTTCATGTCCACGCAACGCTTCCAGGTGATGCGGCGAGGGTCGATGTTGAGGGCATTACCCTGGTAGATGTGGTTGTCCAGCATGGCGGCCAGAAGGTTATTGGCGGCACCGATGGCGTGGAAGTCACCGGTGAAGTGGAGGTTGATGTCCTCCATGGGGACGACCTGAGCGTAGCCGCCGCCGGCCGCGCCGCCCTTGACGCCGAACACGGGACCCAGAGAGGGCTCGCGGAGAGCGACCACCACGTTCTTGCCGATGCGCTTCAGACCGTCGGCCAGACCGATGGTGGTGGTGGTCTTACCCTCGCCCGCAGGGGTGGGGGTGATGGCGGTGACCAGAATCAGCTTGCCGTTCTTACGGTTGGTTTTTTTCAAGAGCGCGTAGTCGACCTTTGCCTTGTAGCGGCCGTACTGCTCCATGTACTTGTCGTCCACACCGGCGACCTTGGCGATCTCGGTAATGGGCTGCATGGGGGTAGACTGGGCGATCTCAATGTCGGATAAATAGGCCCTGGGATAGTCTCCTTTATCTTTTCATATTCTTTTGTATAGGGGAGGCGTTTCGCCTCCCGTTTTCTTGGGATCTTCAGGTTTTCGGCGGGAGGGGAGACCCCTCCCCTACAATTCAGAATCAGCAGATCAAAAAGTTTTTCGGAATCCAAAACCCTTTTTTCAAAAAGGGTTTTGGCGGGGGTCAGGGGCAGAGCCCCTCGTTCCTTTAACCCTTGAAATACTTCACAGCCGACTCAAACAGCTTCATATCATACTCACCGATCACGTTGCGGTAGAGGTTCTTGCCGATACGCTCGGAGTGACCCATCTTACCCAGCACACGGCCGTCGGGGGAGGTGATGCCCTCAATGGCGCAGACCGAGCCGTTGGGGTTGAAGGCGGTGTCCATGGAGGGGTTGCCGCTGAGATCCACGTACTGGGTAGCGATCTGCCCGTTCTCGGCCAGCTTGCGAACCAGCTCGTCAGAGCAGAGGAAGCGGCCCTCGCCGTGGGAGATCGGCACGGTGTAGATGTCACCGACATTGGTACCGGCCAACCAGGGGGACTTGTTGGTGCAGACGCGGGTGCGAACCAGCTTGGACTGGTGGCGGCCGATGATGTTGTAGGTCAGGGTGGGGCAGGTCTCGTCGGTGTCGATGATCTTACCGAAGGGCACCAGACCCAGCTTGATGAGGGCCTGGAAGCCGTTGCAGATACCCAGCATCAGACCGTCGCGGTTGTCCAGCAGATCGTGGACCTGGGCCTTGATGGCGGGGTTGCGGAAGAAGGCGGTGATGAACTTGGCGGAGCCGTCGGGCTCGTCGCCGCCCGAAAATCCTCCGGGGATGAAGACCATGTTGGACTGCGCCAGCTTGGAAGCCACGGTCTCCACGCTCCTCGCCACGTCGTCGGCGGTGAGGTTGCGGATGACCACGATCTCGGGATCAGCACCCGCACGCTCCAGAGCCTTGGCGGAATCGTACTCGCAGTTGGTGCCGGGGAACACGGGGATCAGAGCCTTGGGGCGGGCGCACTTGACGGCGGGAGCCGCGGTGGAGCCGCCGTTGTAGGCGAACACGGGAAGCTCACCCGTAGCGGGAGCGGTGGTGGGGTAGACACCCTCCAGAGTGGCCTCGTTGAGGGACAGCAGCTCGGCGATCGTAGCCTTGTCCTTGCCCAGCTCGATCACGGGCTCGGCGGTGGTCACACCCAGCTTCAGGGTGCCGCGGAGGGTCACGTCTTCGGTCAGCTCTGCCACGATGAAGCCGTAGAAGGGCAGATGCCAGTCGGCGGGGTTCAGCTTGGCGGTGGCCTTGAAGCCGATCTCGTTACCGAAGGACATCTTCATGACGGCCTCACCCAGACCGTTCTCCACGGCCCAAGCGGCCTTGACCTTCCCTTCCCCGCAGAGGG
>JAFQOC010000243.1 GCA_017420845.1 Clostridia bacterium | reverse complement strand
TTGCAGTTTATCGGGCGTCAGACCGATAAACTGCAATTTACATATACTTATACCTTCTCCGCATCCCCACCAGGAACGCAAAGGTCACCCCCGTGGCCAGAATTTCTGCCGCCGTCACCGACAGCCAGATGCCGTCAATGTCCAGAAGGAGTGGCAGGATCAGCACCGCCGTCACCTGGAAAAGCAGGGTGCGAAGGAAGGAAATGGCCGCCGAGACCATGCCGTTGCCCAGGGCGGTGAAAAAGGAGGAGCCGAAAATGCCGAAGCCCGCAAAGAGGAAGGAGGCGGAGTAGAGGAGGAACCCGCGTCGGGTCAGCTCATACAGTCCTTCGTCATAGCCCACGAAAATATCCGACAGAGGGGTGGCAAGAGCGATCGACAGGGCCGTCATGACCATCCCCGTCAGAACGGTCAGAATCAGACTCTTGCGGAGAAGGGATTTCAGCTCACCGTGGTTGCCCGCGCCGTAGTGGAAGCCCGCGATGGGGGCCGAGCCGATGGCAAAGCCGATGAACACCGCGATGAAGACGAAGCTGACGTACATCATGACCCCGTAGGCCGCAATGCCGTCCTCTCCCGCCAGCCGCATGAGCTGGTAGTTGTAGAGCATACTCACCACCGACATGGAGATGTTGGTCATGAGCTCGGAGGAGCCGTTGACCGATACCCTGCCGATCGCCGTAAGGCTCTCGGATGGACTCGTGCGGGGACGAACCAGCCGCAGGGGGCTTTTGTTGGGAAAAAGGAAGTAGATCAAAGGCACCACACCGCCCACAATCTGGGACAGAATGGTAGCCAGCGCGGCACCCACCAGCCCCCAGCCAAGGACCGCGATGAGGAGGAAGTCCAGCACCATGTTGGTGACCCCCGCCCCCACCGTGACCAGAAGCCCCAGAGTGGGCCGCTCGGCGGTGACCAGAAAGCTCTGAAATACGCCCTGGAGCATGAAAGCGGTCTGGGCGGCCAGGATGATGCGGCCGTAGGTGACGCAGTAAGGGAGCATGACCTCGTCAGCCCCGAGAAGAATGGCCACGGGCTCCAGAAGGAACATCCCGGGGATGGTGATGGCGATACCCAGCACCACCGTGGTGATGACCAGGAGAGAGAAGTAGCGGTTGGCCTTATCCCCGTCTCCCTCGCCCATGGTCTTGGAGACCAGAGCCGAGCCGCCTGTGCCGATCATGAAGCCCCCGCACCCCAGGATCATGAGGAAGGGCCAGATGAGGTTGATGGCGGCAAAGGGGGTCTTGCCCACGAAATTGGAAACGAAGAGACCGTCCACCACGCCGTAGACCGAGGTGAAGATCATCATGATGATGGAGGGGAAGGTAAAGCGCAGGAGCTTGCGGTAGTTGAAGTGCTCCGAAAGGGAAATGTGCATGAGAGTGCCTTTCGCGGATGATTATGAAATGATGGGAGGGAACAGGGGGAGCAGCTCGGGGAGGCTGTCCACCGTTACGTCGGGGATCTCCCCCTCGTGGTGGATGACGTGATACCCCCCGTATCCCTGCCGGATCAAGACCGTCTGCATCCCCAACGCTTTGGCGGGAGCCACGTCATTGTCGGTACGGTCGCCAATCATGACGGCATCGGCGGGAGCGCATCCCGCCCGGGCGAGGGCGCGGCGGAACAGTTCGGGGTCAGGCTTGGCTACCCCCTCCTCGGCGGAGGAGCAGATCACCTCAAAATAGTCCCGCAGACCAAACCGCGCCAGTCTCTCGGCGGATCCCGGGAACTGATTGGCAATGATACCGAGGCGGTAGCCTCGCTCCCTCAGGGTATGAATCACGCGGGCTGCATCGGGGTAAGGCATTTCCGCATCTCTGGGCCAGGGAGCTTTGGGGAGTCCGAAATGGGCAAAAGCCGCTATATCCTCCCGTAAGCCCATGGCGCGGAATTCTGCCATTTTCGCAGTAAATTCTTCATAGGCGACACCCGTCCCCGCGATGGAATCGCGGATCCGCTTCTCCATGGCGGCGGTCTCGTCCATGATGGTGGAGCCCATATCGAAAAATAACCATGCTGCCTGCATACCTGTGTCTCCTTGGTCTTTATGTATGATTATTCTACCATATTCACATCGGTTTGTCAACCGAAACAAGGAAAAACCCTTGCGTGAGGGGCAATATTCATGGCAAAATGCACGAAAATGCTCATGGCGTTTTGTCGGGGGAATGCAAAACAACGATTTTGAAAAAATTTTCACAAACCCCTTGCATATTTGACGGTTTTGGTATAAAATATATACTTGGAAAGGGATGGAAACTCCCCGCCCACCCGTTTTGTTTAAAAAAAATTATATAAAATGGAGGATCACTACCATGTCCGTAAAAGTTGCTATCAATGGCTTTGGCCGTATCGGCCGTCTGGCTTTCCGTCAGATGTTCGGCGCTGAGGGCTACGAGATCGTCGCTATCAACGATCTGACCAAGCCTTCCATGCTCGCTCACCTTCTGAAGTACGACACCGCTCAGGGCCGCTACGACGGTCACACCGTTGTCGCTGACGACGAGGCCGGCACCATCACCGTTGACGGTCAGACCATCAAGATCTCCGCTGAGAAGGACGCCGCTAACTGCCCTTGGGCTGCCAACAACGTTGACGTTGTTCTGGAGTGCACCGGCTTCTACTGCTCCACCGAGAAGTCTCAGGCTCACATCAACGCAGGCGCAAAGAAGGTCGTTATCTCCGCTCCCGCAGGTAAGGATCTGAAGACCATCGTCTTCGGCGTTAACGAGAAGACCCTGTCCGCTGAGGACACCATCATCTCCGCCGCTTCCTGCAC
>JAFQOC010000242.1 GCA_017420845.1 Clostridia bacterium | reverse complement strand
TTAAGAAAATGATGAACTGAAAGGAACCAACATGAAACAATACAACGTAACCGGCATGACCTGCGCCGCCTGTCAGGCGCGGGTGGAGAAGGCCGTAACCGCCGTTCCCGGGGTGGAGTCCTGCGCCGTCAGCCTCCTCACCAACTCCATGGGCGTGGAGGGACAAGCCGAGCCAGCCGCCATTATCCAAGCCGTGAAGAAGGCGGGGTACGGTGCTTCCCTCCAGGGTGAGGGGCGTGGATCCGCTTCCCAAAAGCCCGCCGAGGATGCTTTGGCGGACAGGGAGACACCTGTCCTGCTCCGCCGTTTGATCTGGTCGGTAGGGTTCGTGGCCATTCTCATGTACGTGTCCATGGGACACGCCATGTGGGGGTGGCCGCTCCCCGCTGTCATTGCTGAGAATCCCATGGCCATCGGGCTGATCCAGATGCTCCTGGCCGCCGTGGTCATGGTGATCAACCAGAAATTCTTTATCAACGGCGTGAAGGGGGTTCTGCATCTGTCCCCCAACATGGATACCCTTGTGGCCTTGGGCTCGGGGGCGTCCTTCGTATACAGTACCGCCGTACTGTTTCTTATGTCCGCCGATCTGGTGGCGGGAGATGTGTCGGGGGCGTTCCACCGTCTCCACGGGCTGTACTTTGAGTCCGCCGCTATGATCCTGGCACTCATTACCGTAGGCAAGCTGCTGGAGGCGCGGGCCAAGGGCAAGACCACCGACGCCCTGAAGAGTCTCATGAGCCTCACCCCCGACAGAGCCACGGTTCTGCGGGACGGAGTGGAGGTGGTGATCCCCGCCGCCGAGGTGAAAAAGGGTGACCGCTTCGTGGTCAAGCCCGGAGAGCGCATTCCCGTGGATGGCGTAGTGCTGGAGGGAGAGAGCGCCGTGGACGAGTCAGCCTTGACGGGGGAGAGTGTGCCCGTGGATAAGGTCGTCGGGTCGGGCGTGTCCGCCGCCACCCTCAACCGCTCGGGGCACCTGGTCTGCGAGGCCACCCGCGTGGGAGAGGACACCACGCTGGCGGGGGTCATCCGTCTGGTCAGTGACGCGGCCGCCACCAAAGCCCCCATCGCCAAGATCGCCGACAAGGTATCGGGGGTGTTCGTCCCCGTGGTCATGACCATCGCGCTGGTCGCCTTCGGGGCGTGGATGCTGGCGGGAGAAGAGGTGGGCTTTGCCATAGCCCGCGGCATTTCGGTGCTGGTGATCTCCTGCCCCTGTGCTCTGGGGCTGGCGACCCCCGTGGCCATTATGGTGGGTAGCGGCAAGGGCGCGAAGAACGGCATTCTCTTCAAGACCGCCGAGTCCCTGGAGCTGGCGGGACGGGTAGACACCGTGGTGCTGGACAAGACGGGTACCGTAACCGAGGGCAAGCCCCGTGTGACCGACCTCCACTTGGAGGGGGACGAGGCTACCGCCCTGCAGGCCATCTACTCCCTGGAGGTCATGAGCGAGCATCCCCTGTCCGCCGCCATCGTGGAGCATGCCCGTGAAACGGGGCTGACCGCTCTGCCCGTGACAGGCTTCAAGGCTCTGCCCGGGCGGGGCTTGGAGGGCTTTGTGGAGGGACGTATGATCCGAGGAGGCAACCGCGATCTGATCCAAGGCTATACGGCCATTCCGGCCACCGCTCTGGCCGCCGCCGAGGGGTACGCAAAGGAGGGCAAGACCCCGCTGTTCTTCTGCGCTGACAAGGAGTTTTTGGGTGTGATCGCCGTGGCCGACACCCTAAAGACCGATTCTCCCGCCGCCATTCGAAACATGAGGGATATGGGGCTTCGGGTGGTCATGCTGACGGGTGACAACCAAAAGACCGCCGCCGCCATTGCCCGCGAGGCAGGTATTGACGAGGAAAGCGTCATCGCGGGGGTGCTTCCCGACGGCAAGGAGGAAGTCATCCGTCGACTGCAACGCCACGGCAAGGTCGCTATGGTGGGTGACGGCATCAACGACGCCCCCGCCCTGACCCGCGCCGACGTGGGTATTGCCATCGGGGCGGGCACCGACGTGGCTCTGGACGCCGCCGACGTGGTGCTGGTGAACTCCCGCCTGTCCGACGTGCCCGCCGCCATCCGCCTCTCCCGCGCCACCCTGCGGAATATCCGCGAGAATCTGTTCTGGGCCTTCTGCTACAACTCCCTGGGCATTCCCCTGGCGGCGGGTGTGTTCGTCACCCTTTGGGGCTGGGAGCTGAACCCCATGTTCGGGGCGGCGGCCATGTCCCTGTCCAGCTTCTGCGTGGTGACCAACGCCCTGCGGCTGAATCTCACGAACATCCGCAACCCAAAGACCTACCGCCGCAAGGCCAAGGTCTATCCCCCCATTGAGATCCAAACAAAACAAGAAAAAGAAAGTGAGGAAACAACCATGAAAAAGACAATGAAGATCGAGGGCATGATGTGCCCCCGCTGTGAGGCCCACGTGGTTAAAGCGCTCAAGGCTATCGAGGGCGTGACCGACGCCGTGGCCGACCACAAGGCCGGAACCGCTGTGGTGACCCTAACGGCTCCCGTGGAGGATGCCGTGCTCAAGGCCGCCGTGGAGGCGGAGGAGTACCCCGTGCTGGGGATCGAGTAAGAAAGCGATCTCCTAACCATGAAAATCACCTGTTTGCTGGAAAACACAGCCTCCTCCCCCGCCTCGGGTGCCCATATCGGCGCAGAACACGGGCTCTCTCTATATATCGAGACCGCGAACCGCCGCATTCTGTTCGACATGGGACAGACAAGCCTGTTTGCCCATAATGCCGAGGCGCTGGGGATAAACCTTGCGGCGGTGGATTTGGCGGTTCTTTCCCACGGTCACTACGACCACGGCGGTGGGCTGGCTACCTTTCTGGAGATCAACCAAACCGCCCCCGTATACGTCACCGACACGGCATTTCTGCCCCACTACAACGGGACGCAGAAGTACATCGGTTTGGATACTTCCCTGCGGGGTCATCCCCGTCTCCGCGCGGTGAGCGGTGACCTGTCCCTGGGTGGCGGGCTGACCCTGCTTTCCCTCAACGGACGGGAGCGGAATCACTCTCTCGGCTCCTTCGGTCTGACCGAGCAGGTGGGGGACACCTTCATTCCCGACGATTTCCGCCACGAGCAGTATCTTTTGATCGAGGAGCCCCTCTCCGAGGGCGGGAAGCGGGTCCTGTTCAGCGGATGCTCCCACGCGGGTATCCTGGACATCGTGGAGTGGTTCTCCCCCGACGTGCTGATCGGAGGCTTCCGCGTGTCCAAGATGGCACTTGGGGAGGAGCTGGCCGCCCTGGGAGACGCGCTCGCCTCCCGCCATACCCATTACTACACCTGCCATTGCACGGGGGAGGCGCAGTTCGCCTTCCTGCGGGGGAAAATGCCGACACTTACGTACCTGGCGGGGGGAGAAACCATTTGCTTGTGACCGTCATAGCGCCAAAAGGCCACCCCGGAGTGCGGGGTGGTCTTATACTTTAGATGGTAAATCGGGAGATACCTATTCAGCCATCCTTCAAATTGCGGTGTAACTATTCAGTCAACTTTCAAATTTGGGTTTGTCGGTGCGTTGGGTTGCGGTAAGGCGGGGTG
>JAFQOC010000025.1 GCA_017420845.1 Clostridia bacterium | reverse complement strand
GCCGCCTGCCGCTTCATGCCCTTGGAGAAGCCGTTGAGCTTCTTCTTGGGGTCAAGGCCGAAGATCTCGGTGAGCTTTTCCAGGGTCTCCATGGAAAAATTGGGGTAGAAGCCCCGATAGAAGGCCGCCATGGTGGAAAGGCTGGCTTGGGGGAGGATGTAGGGGTCGTCGGGGATGAGGAACAGGTCGCGGCGCACCCGCTCCGAGCCGTAGACTACCAGCTTGCCGTCCTCGGTGTCGGCGGTGATGTTGCCGCCGTCGGGGCGGTAGAGTCCGGCTATGAGGTTCAGTAGGGTGGTCTTACCCGCCCCGTTGTAGCCCACAAGGCCGTATATGGAGCCGTCGGCGACGGTAACGGTGATGTTGTCCAGCACCGTCTTGTCCCCGAAGGCCTTGGTGACGCGGTTGATCTCGATCATGGGAGTTTTCCTTTCTGTGAAATGCGAGGAACGTTCAAATTTGGGTTTGGCGAACAGTTTGACGGATAGAATGTGCCGGTTTTTTCGTTAGCGGGCGCACACGCAGGTGCGCCCCTACCGTGGTAAATTTTATTGGCGCATTATAATAAAACGGGGGTAGGGGCGCACCTATGTGTGCGCCCGTTACATAGCAATTTCGTTTTGCATATCGGATTTCAAACTCCCCGCTAAACCCCAATTTACTTTTCTTCTTCAAAAATTTCCGCCAAAATACGCTCGGCGGTCTCCCTCGAAACGCCCGAGGCGCGGGCCACCGTCACCGCTTCGCGCAAAGCGGCTTCGGCCCGATCCAGTACGGCGGGGTTGTCCCTGGCGGTATCCGCCACAAAGCAGCCCTTGCCCTGGATCGTGACGATCACGCCGTCGGCCTCCAGCTGGGCAAAGACCTTTTTGATGGTGTTGAAGTTGAGGGACAGGTCGGCGGCGAGGCTGCGGAGGGAGGGGAGCTTGTCGCCGGGGGACAGGGCCCCCGAGGTAATCAAGGACAAAATCTGCACCTTGATCTGCTCGTAGACGGGGGTCTTGCTGTTGTGGTCAATGACGATCATGAGAATTCTCCAACTGTGATACTTGCTATAGCACAGTCATTATAGCACAGACAGAGGGACTTGTCAATAGGTTTTTTGTAATTTTTTGCGCCAAAAGGGAACTTGACAAAAAAAGTCTTGTGTGGTATAATGTTTTCATACGGAACAATGCCGAGATGTGGAGACGCAGAGGGCCGGGTCTTTTTTCCCGCGCCTGTTTTGCGTCTTTTTTTGTGTTCGGAGAGAATCGAAAGGGGAATCGAATTATGTACGACGTTACCGTGATCGGCGCGGGCGTGGTGGGCGGTCTCATCGCCCGGAGGCTTTCCGCGTATGATCTGCGTATCCTGATTGTGGACAAGGAGAATGACGTGGCGCGGGGTGCCACCGCCGCCAACTCCGCCATCGTCCACGCGGGCTTTGATGCCAAGGAGGGCTCCATGAAGGCCCGCATGAACGTCCGCGGCTCTCAGATGATGGAGCAGGTCTGTGCCGAGCTGGGGGTCAGCTACAAGCGCAACGGCTCTCTGGTTGTCGCATTTGAAAGTGAGCGCGCCGAGGTGGAGGCCATCTATCGCCGGGGTGTGGCAAACGGTGTGGAGGGGCTTCGCATCGTGGAGAAGGAGGAGCTCTTCCAAATGGAGCCCAACCTCAACCCCGAGCTGTCCTGCGCTCTCTATGCGCCCACGGGTGCCATCGTCTGCCCCTACGGCCTCACCATTGCCGCCGTGGGCAACGCCATGGACAACGGCGCGGAGCTTTCGCTGAACTTTGAGGTGGTTTCCATTGAAAAGACCGCCGAGGGGTATACCCTCACAGCCGCCGACGGCCGCACCGTGGAGACCCGCTACCTCATCAACAGCGCGGGCGTGTACTCCGACGAGATCGCCAAGATGATGGGCGACGAGACCTTCTCGGTCCACCCCCGCCGCGGCGAGTATATGCTGTTGGACAAGGAGTGCGGACAGACCACCACCTGCACCATCTTCCACACCCCCACCAAGATGGGTAAGGGTGTTCTGGTGAGCCCCACCGTCCACGGCAACCTCATCGTGGGCCCCACCGCTACCGACATGGAGGACAAGACCGACACCGCCACCACCGCCGAGGGCTTCGCCGACATCCGCGCCAAGGCCGGGGATAACGTGGCAAACGTGCCTTACGGCAAGGTCATCACCTCCTTCTGCGGTCTGCGCTCTGTGGGGAGCACCGGTGACTTCATCATCAAGGCCGAGAACAACGCCGTTCTGCTGGGCGGTATCGAGTCCCCCGGCCTGTCCTCCTCCCCCGCCATCGCCGAGTACGTGGAGGAGCTTCTTCGCGGCATGGGTCTTGTGCTGATTCCCACGGCCGACTACAACCCCAACCGCGCCCCCATGGACGCCTTCCGTCACATGAGTGTGGCCGAGAAGAACGAGATGATCCAAAAGGACTCCCGCTACGGCCGTATCATCTGCCGCTGTGAGGAGGTCACCGAGGGAGAGATGGTGGCCGCTATTCACCAGAATCCCCCCGCGTATGACGTGGACGCCGTCAAGCGCCGCACCCGCGGCGGCATGGGCCGTTGCCAGGGCGGCTTCTGCTCCCCCGAGGTGATCCGCATCCTCGCCCGTGAGTGGGG
>JAFQOC010000241.1 GCA_017420845.1 Clostridia bacterium | reverse complement strand
TCGGTGTGTTTTAAAAAACCATCGGTAGGGGGCGGCGCCTTCGACGCCCCGAAAAAAACATAGATCCGACAACATATTTTGGTCGATTGGTGACGGGCCGTCGTGGGCGCCGGCCCCTACCATAGGCTTTTCAACCGACCGATAAACTGCAATTTGAAGCCCCGCGTCCCTTTCGATGTTTCAATGTAAAGATTTTGTGAAGATTTCCCGAATCTTTCGGGAAATGCTTGCTTTGTATGGTAAAATATGCTATAATACATTGTCCTATATGGTTTTTTCACAAATGTAAACCGAATACCATCAACATACAGGAGGATTTTTCTTATGGCAAAGGATCGCAATCAGGTGCCCGCCAACCTCAAATGGCGCGTGGAGGATATTTTCGAGAATGTGGAGGCGTGGAACGCCCTGTACGCCGAGTGCGAGGGGGAGCTGGACTTCTCCGAATTTGAGGGCAAGCTGAACACCGTTGAGACCGTGCTTTCCTGCATGGAAAAGCTCAACGCCCTCATCCTCAAGCTCAACAAGCTGGCCATCTATGCCCACATTCGCCACGACGAGGACAGCCGCGTCTCGGAGTTCACCGCTCTGTCCGCTCGCTTCTCCATGCTGGCTATGAAGCTCTCGGGCGCCACCGCTTTCATCACCCCCGAGCTGACCGCTCTTCCTGTGGAGACTCTCACGGCCTTTGCCGCCGATCCCCGCATGAGCGATTATGACTATACCATTAAGTGCATCATCAAGGACAAGCCCCACATCCTGTCCAAGGAGATGGAGACCCTCCTGTCCCAGGGCTCCCGCGTCTTCGGCGGCTATCAGCAGGTCTTCGGCATGCTGGACAACGCCGACTTCCCCTTCCCCACCATCAAGGTGGACGGCAAGGACGTCACCGTCTCCCACGGTATGTACGGCGTCCTGCTCCATCACCCCGATGTCCGCGTCCGCAAGAAGGTCTTCCAGTCCTACTACAAGGCCTACATCGGTCTGATCAACACCATCACCGCCACCTACACGGGCAACGTGGACAAGGACATCTTCCTGGCCCGCGCTCGGGGGTACGATTCCTGCCTAGATAAGGCTCTGGCCTCGGAGGACGTGGATCCCAAGGTCTACAAGAACCTGCTCCGCGCCGTGGGCAAGGGCCTGCCTCTGCTCCACCGTTACTTCCGCGACCGCAAGAAGGTTCTGGGCATGAACAAAATGCATATGTACGACCTCTACCTGCCTCTTGTGGCCGACGCCGAGCTGAAGCTGGACTATGAGGAGGCCTACGATCTGGTGGTCGAGGGTCTGGCTCCCCTGGGCGAGCGGTATCAGGCTCTGCTCCGCGAGGCCCACGATAACGGCTGGATCGACGTGGAGGAGACCGAGGGCAAGCGCTCGGGCGCCTATTCCACCGGCGCTTACGGTCTGCCTCACCCCTCTGTCCAGCTCAACTATCAGCCCACCACCAACAACGTCTTCACCATCGCCCACGAGATGGGCCACGCCCTCCATTCCTACCACTCCCAGCAGGCCCAGCCCCAGGAGAAGGCAGACTATAAGATCTTCGTGGCCGAGGTGGCCAGCACCGTCAACGAGGTCCTGCTCCTGAAGTACCTCCTGAAGAAGACCGAGGACGCAGACCTCAAGAAGTATCTACTCTCCTACTACATGGATATGATCAAGTCCACCTGCTTCCGCCAGACCCAGTTCGCCGAGTTCGAGTTCCTGGCCCACGATATGGCCGAGAAGGGTCAGCCCCTGACCAAGGACGCCCTGTGCGACGCTTACCTGGCGCTCAACAAGAAGTATTATGGCCGTTCGGTCATCTCCGACCCCGAGATCGCCTACGAGTGGGCGCGGATCCCCCACTTCTACCGCGCCTTCTACGTCTACAAGTACGCCACGGGCATCATCTCCGCCATCTCCATCGCTGAGCGCATCTACACCGAGGGCGCTCCCGCCGTGGAGGACTACTTCCGATTCCTGTCCTCGGGCGGCTCCGACAGCCCTGTGGAGCTTCTGAAGCTGGCGGGCGTGGATCTCACCAAGAAGGACGCCTTCGAGGCGGCCATGGCTTCCTTCAAGGACGCTTTGGAGCAGTTTGAGGCTCTGATGTAAAAAAGAAATACTGTCACAGGGGAAAGGCCGAACCGCTCTCGCCACACCGACAACTGTGACCGAACGCCTCGAAAGGAGGTACACTGCCTATGAAACGACACGCGTATATCCCGAAGCTGCTTTGGTATGTCCTTTTGAGCGTCCTGTTCGTGTCCCTGTTGCTCCTGTCCGCCTGTGACAGCCATAATCCCCCCTCCGACACCACCGCCGAGTCGGTGGAGCAGACCACCGAAGCCCCTACCGAGGAGACTCCCGACGGCACGGCCCCCGGGACGGGTGACGGGGATTCCTTCACCCTCCCCGATGAGGACGAGCCTACCGCCGAGCCCGACACCACCGCCGGATCCGACCCCGCAGAGACTACGGAGGAGCCGTCCTCTGAGGGAGATGATCCCGAGGAGCCCAGCGAGGCGGACACCCCCGGCGCGGTCATAACCCTGCCCGAAGAGACGGTGCCGGAGCCCGAGACCGATGCCCGTCCCATGCCCCGATTGGATATCTACACCGACGACGGGGGGGACGTCACCTCCAAGGATCACTACAAGCACGGTACCGCCACTCTGTCGAATTGCCACGAGAAGTTCGCTTTCGAGAACGTGGGGGTCAACATCCGCGCCCGCGGAAACTCCACCTTCCACGCCCCCAAGAAGCCCTTCCGTCTGAAGTTCGACGCCAAGCAGGAGATGCTGGGACTCAACGGCGGCCGCGCCTACAAGAGCTGGGTGCTCATGGCTGACTACTACGACGGCTCCATGCTCCGCACCTACGGCACCTTCAAGTTTGCCATGGCTCTTATGGAGAAGGCCTACTATTCCTCCGACTGTACCCACGTGGAGGTCTACCTCAACGGTGAGTACCGAGGGGTCTATCTCCTCTGTGAGCAGACCCAGATGAACCGAGGCCGGGTGGACATCCCCGAGAAGGAGGACGGCGATACCTCTCTGGAGCACGGCTACCTCATGATCGGCGTGGGCGGCCAGGCGGACGAGCCTGAGTTGATCAGCATCCCCATAGATCTCCACATCACCGACCGTACCGGTCAGACCCGCTACTACCACTCCATCAACTTCACCCTCTCGGGCGGCTCCTACACCGAGGAACAGAAGGCATACGTCTCCCGCTACGTGGCGGGGGTGTTCCAGGTGATGGGGAGGGCGATCTATGAGAACGAATACTTTACCCTTCACCGCGACGGACGGCTCACCCCCAAGCGCTCCTTTGAGTGGGCTGTGACCGACGAGGAGAAGCAGATCGAGACCATCTCCGCCGTGTTCAACCTGGAGTCCGCCGTGTCCATGTGCATCCTGGACGAGATCTGCAAGAACCTGGACGCCATGGCCTTCAATATGTACGTGGATCTCTCCCCCGAGGGAGACGGCGTGCTGACCCTGGCCGCCCCCTGGGACTTCGACTTCTCCATGGCCAACACCCACTACTCCACCACCCACTCCTACACCGGCTTCTACGCCACCAACTTCTCCGAGAGCGAGGGCGTTCGGGTCAACTTCCTGTACGTCCTGCTGGGCCGCATCCCGTGGTTTGAGGACATGATCCGTGAGCATTGGCAGGAGAATTATACCGAGCTGAAAACCGTGGTCTCGGACATGGTTTCGGTCAATCACGGCTACGACGCCGCTTTTAACCGCGACTGGGATCGCTGGGGCAAGGCCGTCAATCGCAATCTCATTCATCACCATTCCCACGCGGATCTGGCTACCTTTAACGAGCACGCCGACGCGGGTACCTTCGTCACCGACTGGCTGACCATGCGCCTGTGGTGGCTCAACAAGCAGTGGGGAGACGGCTCTGACGCTACCCTGCCCGGCGCCGAGGAGGCTCCCGAGCTACAGCTTACCTTCAAGACTCCCGAGGATATGGCCATCGTTACCGACGCCCGCCGCTGTACGGTGGAGCTGACAGAGGAGAACGGCCTTCTGCTTCGCCCCGACTACGAATGCTACGATCCCTACTTCAGCTTCAACTACGACCTCATCGGCAAAAAATTTGATGCCATGTTCTACCCCATTCTGGAATTCACCTACAAGGTGCCCCGCGGCAACAGCCAGCGGACCTATACCACCGAGCTGTTCCTCTGCACGGGCGGTATTGAGAACGCCACGGGCGGTGTTTCCACCACCGTGGAGATCGAGGCCGACGGGAAGTGGCATACGGTTCGGATCGATCTGTCCGAGACGGGCTTCTGGGCAGGTACTATCCATGAGATCCGTATGGATTTCTTCTCCTCCTGCGAGCCCGACGACAAGATGTACCTTCGGGATTTCAAGCTTCTGACCCAATAACCAATCCCTTCGGGGGATGCCGCGGCATCCCCCCTCTTTTTTTGAAAAATACGTGGGGAAGGGCAAAAAAATTGCGGATACCACTTGCATATTTCTTCAAAATGTAATATAATAGGTAAGAGTATAAGAAAAAGTCAGTCTGCGGAGGTGCGGAGATGCGAGATCATGAACTGTTGGGTCGAATACGCGGCGGATGCTGTGCGGTTCTG
>JAFQOC010000240.1 GCA_017420845.1 Clostridia bacterium | reverse complement strand
CTGTGAACAGGTTACCGATGACCTCCAGAATCGCCGGGATCAGGGGGACCGTCACCAGAAGGCAAGGGATCAGAATGACCAGATAGAACAGGCACCCCAGACCGCGGGCACCCTTGCGGGTAGCCAAGGAGGTCATGCGGATGGTGCCGGCGAGGGCCAGCCCGGGAAGAAGGAGGATGTAAACGTTCTGAGCCACGGTGCCGGCCAGGGAAGATATCACCGAGTTATCCAGCCAGACTGCCCCATAGGCCACCAGAAACACAACGCAGGAGACGGTGCTCATGCGGAATTCCTTTACCCGCGGTGTGAGGGATGCTTCAAAGCCAAGGGATTTCAGAGAAGAAAACAGGAAGGACTGGCAGAAGGCGGCCAGGAACATAACCGCCACCGAAAAGAGAGCGGGCAGAAGGTTGAACAAGCTGTTGACCAGGTTTTGCACGTTCTCGTACGCGAAGGCCTCCTGAAAGAGCTTCAGGGTCTCGGGGGGAAGATTGGATGGAATTTCGATAGAGAGTATCCGGTCCATGGTGACCTTGCGGGTATTGTCCAGAATGACTGTCAGATCGGCGGTGCCGTAGTGACGGATCAGGGACAGGAGGATCATGCCGCCCATGGACACACCCAGTGCCAGGGAGGTGGCGCAAATGACACCGTTGCGGGTGGGGCCGTCCTCACGCTCCGCCGAGGCGCGGGTGGAGAGGGCCAGGACGACCATGGGGGGATAGGGCACCAGCGCGGCCACGGCTCCCACGGGGTCCATGGAGAGCAGAGCGGTCAAGGCGTAGGCCAGAATGGGGATCAGGGGGAAGAGGGCCAGCTTTTCCTTGGGCAGGGTCGCCAGGAGAAGGGCACCTTGGCTGATGGCAAACAGGGTGCCGCAGAGGGCGCCGGCGGGGATAAGAGAATTTGTGTAGTAGCTCAGGAATACGCCGACGGTAATAGCCAGGATCAGAATACCTCGTCCGAGGCGGGCCATACGCCAAAGGAAGGCTACCAGCAAGAGTATGCCGATACCGGACAGGATCTCGGCCAGCTGTACCTCTGCCGCTGAGGTGGTGCGCATGGCGCAAATATCGATACCTACCAGCGCGGTGGCGAGGAACAGAAACAGGTGGAGGAGGAGGGAAGCGCTCTTGCAGCCCTCCCGAGGAATGGGGACGGGGGGCGAGGGAGCTTTTTGAGGGATCGGGCTCAAGGAGGGGTCCTTTCTTCGGAGACGGTCGCCTGCAGGGAACGGTATCCGAGCATAGTTATAGATTATAATAGTATACCATACTTTTATGAATTTGTAAACATCATTTCATAGATTTTTTGGAAATATGTGTAAATAAAGCGGGCGAAGGAGGGAAAAGTATTTCAAATTTGGGTTTATCGGTGCGTATCTTTGCCTTCCCCAGCGGGGAAGGGGGACCGCGAAGCGGTGGATGAGGAGAGCATTTGTAGATCAGCGTATCGGGTGTATAACCAACTTTCCTACAGCTTTCCGGGTATATGAAAACCCAGAGAATCTAATAGTATCAACCTTTTTGT
>JAFQOC010000239.1 GCA_017420845.1 Clostridia bacterium | reverse complement strand
TCGGTGTCGGACTCGGTCTCGCTGTCGGGGGTCGGATCGGCGGGGGTATCGGTGTCAGGCGCGGAGGTTTCCGACTCGGCGGGTTCGGTAGGCGTGCTCGTATCGGGCTCGGCGGTGTCGGAATCGATAGGCTCGGTGGGAGTCGTGTCCACCTCGGTGTCGGCGGGCGTGTCCGCCTCCACGGCCTCCCAGACAGCCGTCAGGGTGACGTCGGCGGCGGGCATGGCGAAGTCAGACAGCTCCACCGTGTTCCCCTCGGCATTGGCCCAGCCCTTGAAGGTATAGCCCTCGCGGGTGGGGGTCTTGATGGCATTCAGATCAGGGGTCTCGCCCTTGCGGAGCACCTGCGCCACGGGGGTACCCGTGCCCCCCGCGCCGTTGAAGATCAGGGCGTAGACCTCGGCCTTCAGGGGGAGCTTGTCGGTCATGGTCAGCTTGCCCGACTCGGAGAGGGTGACGTTATCCAGACTCATGGCGGAGTTGTAGCCTGCCAGGGTGAGGATGGCCGCCCCCAGAGGCTCCTTGTCGGTATGGTCGATGATCAGCTCGCCGTCCAGCCAGAAGCGGATGTGACCGCCCTCGTAGGACAGGCCGAACTGGTACCACTTGCCGTTCTCCAGGGCATAGCTCTTGTTGAACAGCACCGAGGGGACACCGTTCTTGAATTTGCGGAGCTGGATATACTTCAGCACGGTGTTGTACTCCACGAAATACTGGGTGTTGGAGTCCACGCGGCAGAAGCTGATACCCACGTTGCCGTCCACGGAGGAGGTGACCTCGTCCACGCGGATGTGGAAGCGGAGATCAAAGGCATCGGTCTTGTCGTCCAACTGGAGCTTGTAGGAGCCCGAGCCGTTGGGATGGCTGATAAAGGAATTGCCCTCCTCGGTTTTGGTTCCCCAGACTGTATAGTCGAAGGTGGGGGCAACGGGCTTCTCGAAGGTCTCCTCAAAGGTCTCGGGGAAGGTGACCTTGTCGCTGCGGATGGCGGCGTTGTCCACCGTCAGCTCACCCGCCTCGGTCAGCTCGGCTCCGATGTAGAGGCTTGCGGGGGCGATGACCGTAAAGGTCAGGGAGAGCTTCTTAGTCTCGCCCTTGGGGATATCCAGGGTAGCCATGGTGGCACCGCTGACCGCGTCGCGGACGAAGAGCTGACCCTTACCCGACACGAGGTCGGTGTCCATGGAGAAGGTGTGCTCGCCCATGCCGAGATGGAGGCCTTCGTATAGAGAAGCCACGCCTGTCAGCTTGCCGCGGTGCGCTCTGCCCTCACCCACAGACTCCACCGCGCCGTCCTTGCCCAGAGTCCAGCTCCAGTTGGACAGGCCCGTGGTCCAGCCGTTCTTGCCCTTCTTGCGCTCGAAGTCGCCGTTGACAAAGTTGGATGCCGAGGTGATGCCGCAGTCGGTCAGCACGTCGGTGGCCTGGATGCACTCCAGGGTGCACTGGGCATTATACTTGTTTTTCAGGATGCGGATCTGCTTGACGGGGGAGTAGTCGTCGGTCTCGGTGTTGTCAAAGCCTGTCTTGCCGTAGTAGGGGTTATCAGGCCAGGTACCCACCGAATAGCTACCCGACAGGACGTTATCGGTGACCGTGATGTCCTTGATCTCCTGCAGGGACTGATCGGGAGCGTCGGTGCCCCAGGGAATAAAGGTGATGCCGTGACCGCCGAAGATGTTGCTGTGTAAGACGGTGATATCCTCGATGCAGTTGTCTCCGCCGGGGTTGGGATGCCACCACACCAGACCGCGGGGGTCGTTGTAGGTGGAGCAGAGGGTGATGGCGTCATCGTTGGAGTAGAAGGTGAAGCGATCGATGATGACGTGCTTGGTACCGATGGTGCAGGCCACGCCGTCACCCGAGGCGCAGGTGACTTCACGGACGGTCAGACCGCCGACGTAGGCGTTCTCGCAGTCGCGGAGGTTGAAGTTGTAGTTGTTGGTGCGGAGCAGGGTGATGTTGTTGACCTCGATGTTCTCGCATTGGAAGAAGCCCACGGGAATGACGTGGAGGCGATTCTCGCAGCCCGTCCAGATGGTGGCACCGCTGACGCTGTCCAGATTCTCGCCGCCCGTGTCCACCGAGCGGATGATGCCGCCGCCCGTCAGCTTGATGTTCTCGACCCCGTCGCCCTGGATCAGGGGGAGGTTATGGCAGGAGCAGGCGTGGGTCCAGTTGACTCCGGGGATGGAGATGTCGTGGCCGTAGACGATATCATACTGATAATCCGCCACGCGGGGGGACTGCCACAGCACGGCCCCCTCCTCGATACGCAGCTCCACGTTGTCCTTCATCTTGATATTGGTGATGACGTAACGACGGCCGTAGAAGGAGTCGTCACCGGGGACAATGACGGTGCCGCCGCCCTGACCCGAGACAGAGTCGATGGCGGCCTGGATCTTGGCGGTATCATCGGTGAAGCCGTCACCCACGGCACCAAACTTTTCGTCGGTGACCTTGACCGAGCGGTCGGGAAGAGTGAAGGCGTAGGGGTTCTCGGTGAAATCGGTGAAGTTCTCGATCTGGAAGCGGTCGGACACCTTCACAGGGCCATCGGGGGTCTCCACGGCGCAGATGAAGAGGGTGGAGAGATGGGTGACTACGCCGTTCTGCAGGGGGAAGGAGAAGGTGAAGTCGGTGCCGTTGGCCGTAACGGTGTGGAGGAGCTTGGCACTCTCAAGGCTTTCCGCCCAGTTGGAGATGGACAGCTCGTAAAGGTTGACCTTCGCCCCCGCGTAGGCGGCGTCCAGCTTGCCCTTGACGGTGACGGTCTCGGTATCGGCGAGGCAGGAGATCATTTCTCCCGCGTATTCGTAGATGGCCTTCTCCCGCTCAAAGGAGATGGCGTCAAAGGAGATGGTACCGTCCGTAGCGCCCACAGGCTCCACCTTGAAGCCACGGAGGTAGCCCACGGCGTCGGGGCAGGCGGAGAAGTTGGCGTAGACCGTCTGCCAATCACCGTGAGGGGTCACATCCACCAGCACCGAATGCTCGACGGTGTAGCGGTTCACGGCGGGGGTCTTGAAGTAGACACGGAGTTGGGCGGCATCGGTATCATTCTTCAGACGGAAGAAGATGGTGTTCTTAATGTCCAGTCGGGCGCAGTAGGCGTCGCCCACGGGGGCGGTGATGGTGGGGGACTGGAGGGCGGTACCCGCCCCGTTCAGGGTATAGACCAGCGCGCCGTCACGGGCACCCTGCCCCAGAGCGACCGAGCCCCGGGAGGCCACAAACCCTGCCAGAGAGCCTTCGGCGGTAAATTCCAGATCCAGATCGGCCACCTCGGGGGCGGCGGTGGGGTCGGTGTCGTAGAGCTTGAGGTTCTTGAGCTTGGGGGTGGCGTTGTAGCCCTGCACCGTCCAGATGCCCGAGGCGAGATCATCCCCGCGGGTATCGGTGACCTCGTGGATCTTGATGTTGTCGATATACCAGACCAGACAGTTGTCCGCTACGGCGAGCTTCCAGTTATACCACTTGTTCAGCTCCACCGTGACAGCGGTCTCCTTCCCTACGGTGGCGGAGGCCCCGTTGATGATACGCCGCACGCGGGCGACCTTGAGGACGGTATTGTACTCAAAGAAATACTTCTGCCCGTCAGCAAAGGT
>JAFQOC010000238.1 GCA_017420845.1 Clostridia bacterium | reverse complement strand
CGTCGTACTCAGCCCAAACGGTGTAGCCCATGGACTCAAAGGCCTCCCGATACTTCGCGTCGGCATTGGTGCGGATGACGGCGTAATCCACGTCATGAACCTTGAGCTGGATTTTCTCACCCTTCAGAACGTGGTAGGCGTGATCGTAGACCTCACGGCGGTCAGCGCAGTGGGCGAGGTAGGAGCTGGGAACACAGAGAGATGCGTCCTTGGGGATGGTATCCAGCATCTCCTCGCGGTAGCGGTAGGACTCCTTGTTCTCCTTCCACATATCGGTGTACTGGTTATACTTGGGGAGAACCAGAAAAATGTACATACAGCAGGAGGCGGCGGCGCCCAGAGCCAGAAGACGGCGGCGGGGAATGGGAGCCAGATCGGGCATGTTCAGCACCGTGGCGTACAGGATGAAGGCAGTAATGCCGAAGTGATACTGGAAATTGATGCTGTACTGGTACTTGTAGGTGGTCAGCACGTTCAGCAGAATGGGGGCCAGCAAAAGCCAACGGGACTGCTTTTTGGTGCAGAAGGGGATCATGCCCACGGGCAGAAGCATCTGCAGAAGATAGACCACCTTGGCCCAGGGCGAGCGCTCAATGAACCAGGAGTCCAGATAGGCCTTGTCGGTGGAGAAGAACTGGGTCAGCAAAAAGCCCGGATTCTTGAGGGCGGTGAGGATAGCGCCAAGCAGACCCTGATCCTTGTCGTGGATCAGATTATCAAAGCGATTGATCATGGGCCCTGCGATGGAGGGATTGGGAGTATCGGTGGCATAGAAATCTGCCCAGTAAGCGGCAGAGCCCTCCAGAATGGCCAAGGCAACCAGGAAGTAAGCGGCGGCCCCCAGAGCCAGAACCGTACCGTGGAGAAACTTCTTGCGGGAGAGGAAAAGATACAGCGCAAAGAAGATGACGTAGATGGCGGCGTCCTCCTTGACCAGCAGGGTCAGCACCGCAAACAGATACATGAACAGGTACCGTTCCTTCTCGAAGAAGTAGAACATCCAGAGAAGGAGGGGGAGGAGGAAGCAGTTTTCATGGAAATCGTAGAAGCATCCCATGGAAATAACCGGGAAGGTGGCGTAAATCAATCCCAGCAAAATCTGTGTCCCGCCCGAAAGCTTGAGGTGTCTTGCCAGCAGGGTCACGGGGATGATGCCGCTGGCAACCAGAATCGCCTGGCTGATCTGCAGAGTCATAGCCGAAGGGAAAATGGCGTAGAAGGGCAGGAGGAGATAGTAGATGGGAGACAGGTGCACCACGAAGTGGGACAGAAGCACGTCTCGCTCGGAGGAAATGAGGGGGAGACCTGTCTTTGTCATGTTGTGGAACATGTTCACGAACAGACCGAAATCGAAGTTGGGGGAGGTGAAGGTCAGGTAGCGCATGCAGGTGGTCACGCCGATGACCAGCGCGCTGAGCAGACCCAGGGCGGTAATCACGGCCATGGCCACGTCGGAGCGCACCTTCAGCTTGTCCAGCAGCAGGTCGTTTTTCTGCAGAAAGTAGAACAGGAACAGGACGTAGGCGAAGATCACCGCCAGCAAGAACAGGGTATTGTCCGAGTTCATTTGCATGGTGCTGTTGCCAACGGGAACCTTGAAGATATTGTCGGTCTCAAATACCGAAAGCCAGAAAACCACGCATCCGGTGGCGCCCAGAAGCAAAAACCAGGAGTCGGTCTCGTAGGCGGGGAGCGCCATAGCCACCGCGGTCAAGGCGCAGAAAAGGGCGAGAATCCCGAATAGCATCAGTCCCGTACCCGTACCCTGGGCAAAGGAAAGCTGAAAGAAATCCCCGTCTGAGGTCAAGAGGATCATGAGGGCGTACAGGCTCCAGGCGGCGATGGCCCGACAGATGTTGCGCTCCCAGACAAAGACCTTTTTGAAACGGAGAAGGGTGTCAGAGGTTTTACGTGGCATGGCGAACTCCTTTTTGAGTTGGTTTCTACCCTATAAGACGGGAAATATACCGAAATGTGACGCAAAAATCAAAAATTTCTTCTGTGATCGCGTGAATCCTATTATACACCATATTTTCCCTTCTGTCAAGGTATCCAAACGGTTTTCAAACAATGTTACCGGGGATTCACATTGAGTTTGCAAATGGCGTGTATAATAAGGATAAATACGTATAGGGCCCCGTGCCCGGGAAGGATCCGTTCCATGTTCAATATTCTGGTCGTAGAAGACGATTTCCATACAAGGCGGCTCATGT
>JAFQOC010000024.1 GCA_017420845.1 Clostridia bacterium | reverse complement strand
TTTCAAGAAGGGTTTAAGCGGGGGTAGCGAAGCGGCGACACGGTAGTGAATGGATGCCGGTGGCATCCAGAGCCGTGTCGTGACCGACCCGCAGGGAGACCCGGGGAAGAGACCCTCGTGCTCCCGTGCCCCTCGTGCTCCCGTGCCCCTCGTGCTCCCGCGCCCCATAAACCCCAATTTGAAAACCCCGCCTCCATTCGGAAGCGGGGTCAGATATTATTTCTCCAGCTCTGCCTTCCGCAAGCTGTTTCCTCTCTCGTAGCTACGTATGAATTTGTCGTAGTACTGCATGTACTCCTCCTCCACCAGCACGGGGCACTCCCGGTGGTTCTTGTAGGCGTAGATGTACTCGATCATCCAGCGGTAGTACTGATCCCCGTGGCCGCCCTCCATGGGCTCGATGTCACGGCTGCACTCGGGGCTGTAGGCGTCAGTGAAGTGGTACTGGCCGTCGTAGGGGCCGCCCTCAATGTAGAGCCGCTGGGCGGTCCACTCGTTCCACCAGGTCAGGGTCACGAACTTGGGACGGAACTTGAAGGCGGATCTCCACTGGGCGTTCCAGAGCAGGCCGCCGAGACGGCCGTGGGCGGTGTCCGCCGACATGTAGGTCTCCTGGGAGGCCACGCACACGCCGATCTGCTCGGCCTCGCCGGCGGCGTTCTCGGTGCAGTACTTGGCGTTGTTGAAGTGGAGGAAATTCCAGATGCCCTTGCGGGTGCAGGAGGTACGATCCTGAAGACCGCCCATGCAACGGGTGGTAAACTCATCGGGGGCGGGGTTTTCCTCATCGTGGTAGAAGGTGGTCAGCAGGAAGGGCTTTTCGTCCCAGTAGACGAAGCAATCGGCCCACTTCTCCTGCCCGTAATAGTTGTCGTAGAGGTACTGATACAGGCGCTCGTCGCCGCCGCCGCCAACCCAGACCACCACGTAGGGGGTGCCCAGACCCTCGGCCCGCATTTCCATAATGGTCTCAAACAGAGCGATCATGGGGGCGTCCACCATGAGTCGCTTCTCGGTGGGGTTCTGTATCAGGCCGTAACCGAGGTTCGTGTGATCCAGAATGATAAAATCCACCCCCGCGGTATAGAGCTGGGTCATGTGGGTGCGGATGACCTCACGGTTGGAGCTGCAGTAGTACCCCAAGGCGGGCTTGGCCCAGTAATGGAAGGAGGGGGAGCCGCCCCAGTCTTTGTTGCCTGCCAGAATCTGGGATATGTCGTGGTAGTAGTCCACCCCCGTATCGGTCTTGCGGAGAACGTAGTCAAACCAAATGGAATAGCAGATGGAGACCAGATCGGTCTTGTCGGTGACGTCCAGGCCCAGAGAGTGACCCTCGGCGGGGGTAGCGGTGATGCTGCCGTCCTCGGCCTTGGTATAGGTCACCTTCCCCTCGTTGAAGACCCCCGTGTCCACCTCCCAGAGGATCTCGGGCTCGGTGGGGGCTTCGGTGGGGGCCTCGGTAGGAGCTTCGGTGGCGGGCTCGGTGGGTGCCTCGGTGGGAGCTTCGGTGGGAGTAGGATCGGCAGCCTCGGTCCCGTCGGTGGTCTC
>JAFQOC010000237.1 GCA_017420845.1 Clostridia bacterium | reverse complement strand
TTTTCGTTCAACATCGCATACCTCTCATACAATTGCACCATGATCCCAGATTCATGTCAACCGCCGGCACTATTCAATCCATGACTTCGTCTCGCTTTTTTATTATCTACTGCGATTAAGCATTGAAAATGAAGCGGCAATATGCTACATTTCCTCCATCGAGCGCACCGTCAAAAATGCCCTCTATGTTCATGAGCCCAGCTTTATTCCGCATGATTTTCCCTCTTTGGGGGCATGACAATTTGAATTTTGTGCGCCAAAATTATACAACTAAATCCAAGAAAAAGAGAAATCAATAATTTAACTTTTTTGCTTGTCAAATCTTGCTTTTTAGATTTTTGCAAGCGGCTGTAATGACATAAAAAAGGAGTACCCCCATGTCCATCACCATCACTCACCCCAAAGATTCCCCCATAACCACCCAGATCATCCTCCGCACGAGGCACACCACCTACGCCATAGGCATCCTCTACGGCAAATTCCCCGTCCATCTCTACTACGGAGGCAAGAAGCGTAGCATGGATCTGACCTACAGATCCAATTTTCGTTCCTTCTCTCCGTTCTACCCCGAGCATGGAGGTGACTACCTCCCCGATACCGCCCTCTGCGAGTTCCCCGGCTTCGGCTACGGCGATTTCCGTGCCGCCGCCATCCGTGTGCGGGATTTTGCCACGGGCAGTAACGCTACCGAGTTTATCTTCAAAAAGCTCAAAAAGCATAAAGGCCGTCTCCCCCTCCCCGCGCCCATTTTCGGGGATCTCCCCTGCGCCGAGGCGTCAGAGGACACCGAGACTCTGGAAATGGTTTTGTCCGATGCCGTTACGGGCTGTGAGCTTCGCCTGTACTATACGGTCTACCCCTCCCACGACATCATCGCCCGCCACATGACGCTTACCAACAAGGGCGGCTCTCCCGTCCGACTGGAAAAGTGCATGAGCCTTTGCCTGGACATCCCCCGCGGGGATCTGGAGCTGATCTCTTTTATGGGCGAGCACGTCCGTGAGCGCCACGTCAGCCGTGCCCCCGTTGGTATGGGGGTCAAGCGGATCACCAGCCGCCGCGGTGCCTCCTCCCATCAGGCCAATCCCTGCATCCTGCTCTGCGACCCCAAGGCCACCGAGGAGCGCGGGGAGGCCTACGGCTTCAATTTTGTCTACAGCGGCAGCTTTCTGGACGAGCTGGAGGTGGATCAGACGGGCATGACCCGTGTGCTGGTGGGTCTCGGTGACGAGTGCTTCTCCTGGCATCTGGAGGTGGGCGAGTCCTTCACCTCTCCCGAGGCGGTCATGACCTACTCGGACAAGGGCATCGGTGAAGTTTCCCGCAATTTCCACCGTTTCATTCGGGACACCATTCTGCCCCCCGAGCCCTTTGAGCATCGCCCCGTGGTGCTCAACTCCTGGGAGGCCTTCTACTTCAACATTGACGGAAAGCTCATGGAGGACTTCGCCGCGGGTGCTTCTGATGTGGGCATGGACATGCCCGTCATGGATGACGGTTGGTTCGGCGAGCGCCGCCACGACCGCGCGGGCTTGGGCGACTGGTACCCCCATCCCTCCCTGTTCCCCGACGGACTCAAGGCCTTTGTGGAGCGCGCCAAGACCAAGGGCGTGAAATTCGGCATTTGGATCGAGCCCGAGATGGTCAATCCCGACAGCGACCTTTACCGCTCCCATCCCGAGTGGGCTCTGGCCGCCCCCGGGCGCATCCCCTTGGAGTCCCGCCAGCAGCTGGTGCTGGATATGGGCAACCCCGCGGTGGTGGACTACCTCACCGAGTCCTTCAAGACCTGCTTTGACGGCGTCCCGCTGGACTATTTCAAGTGGGACATGAACCGCCACCTCTCCCCCGTGTACTCCAACATCCTGCCCCCCGAGCGGCAGGGCGAGGCAGGCTTCCGCCATATCTGCGGCGTCTACGAGCTGTTCCGCCGACTCCGCGCCCTGTTTCCGAACGCCATGATTGAGACCTGCAGCGGCGGTGGTGGGCGCTACGACATCGCCATGATGAAGTACTCTACCCAGATCTGGGCGAGCGACAATACCGATCCCGTATCCCGCACCTACATTCAGTACGGCAGCACCTTCGGCTACCCCACCGCCGTCATGAGCTGTCATGTGGCCAACCACGGCGGCTCCATCGAGGATCCCCGCAAGCTGAATTACGGCTTCCGCGTAGCCTTGAACGGTCCTCTCGGCTATGAGCTGAACATTTTGGGCGCGAGCGAGACCGCCAAGGCCACCATGAGCGCCCAGATCAAGGAGTACCGAGCCTATGAGCATCTGATCCTGCGGGGTGATTTCTACCGCCTGCTGGATCCCTTTGTCTGCGGCCACTATGCCTACTATTTCGCCTCCTCCGACAGCCGCGAGCTGCTGTTGACCTACCTCCAGAACGCGGGAGACCCCAAGGAAACGGTGTACAGGCTCAGGGTCAGCCGCGCCCTCAAAGGCGTGACCTATCGTGATACGATTACGGGCAACACCTACACGGGCGAGGAGCTGAAGCGCGGGATCGAAGTCAAGAGCTCCACCGAGGGACTGTATGCCGTTATGTGGCATCTGGTAGCGGAATGACTATACTGAATGTCCGTTGATATATTGCTGCTGAACTTCCTCGTTGGCTAAGGGAAAAAGTATCGCTGACAATTCATAGAGCCGATCTATCACGCAGATGAATCTGCTAAACAGATCGGCTCCTTTTCGTTATAAGTCTGGAGCACTTTTTACTTCTCCCCTTGACAGCTTCGTTCTTTTCTGATAGTACGGAAAGCAAAAAAAGCCGACCTTATTTCCACTTCATTAGTGGTCATAAAGTCGGCTTCCGCAAATTTATTTGCTGTAACCGTATGTAATTAAGCTTCAAGAGCATCGAGCAGGTGGAGTATGAGATTTGAGGTTGCTCTGTTGTCTATCCCGCTTGCCTTCTGTTTGAGTCTCTTTGCGTTGAGAGCGTCGATTGCAACTCGGAGTTCAAAGGGGGTAAGTTTAAGTCTGCGAACC
>JAFQOC010000236.1 GCA_017420845.1 Clostridia bacterium | reverse complement strand
GTCCTGCTGGACGTTACCCTTCCCGACGGCGCCGACATGGATTGCCGTGTCGTGCTTCCCAATGGCCAAAGCTTTATCCAGGCACAGCCCGAAGGTCACTATAGCTGGGAGCAGTAAATCCGACGCATTTCGCCCACGAGTCAGGTTGCCAAGCATCCTGCCCACGGCGACATTCTCCCCCATTGCGGAACAGCTGAAAGAGAATACAAAGGCCAACAGGGGCTGCTCTTACAAGCGTGGAGCAGCCCCTGTTCATCGATACAGGGCGCAATTTCCCTCTTTGAAGTCTTCTCAAGCGAATTCACATTGGGTTTATCCGATTGTGGTACACTGAAATCACAAATTTTTTGTAAAAATTCTTTAAACCTATAGAAATTTTCGTGAAAGTATGATATAATGAATAGAAAACTATACTCGGGCAGTATTATCCTCCCGAGACAGACAGTTACCATATAATCTGCCGTTTTTTGACGTATAACCGCAGACGTTGAAAGGATCCTTCCACTACTATGTCCAAGTATATCGAAAAAGCCGAAAATCAGACTCTGCCCCTCGTGGTGCTCCGCGGTGTGGTCGCCTTTCCCGGAATGACCGTGAATTGCGACGTCCATAAGGACAGCTTCAAGTCCGCCGCCGCTGCCCAGTCCGCCGCGACCGGCGGAGAGCTGGTTGTGCTGGCTTCCCTGCTCGACGTTTCCGAGCCCGACACCGGAGAGCCCTCCATCACCAAGCTTTGCCCCGTAGGCACCGTGGCCCGGATCAAGCAGCTCGTCCGCACCCCCGACGGGGACACCCGTCTCATCGCCGAGGGTCTGTGCCGCGCTCAGCTTTCCGCCGTCATGGAGCTGGGCAAATTCTGTATCGCCAACGTCATCTCCAAAACCATCGTGACCGATGACAACGGCGGCATTGAGGGCGAAGCCTACATTCGCGAAGCAGGCAAGGTTCTCCAAAGCATTGTCCGCTTCATTCCCGCCGTGGCCGACGACATCATGACCCACGTCTCCACCATTAAGAATCCCGGACTGTACGCCGATTTCGTAGCCGCCAACATTCTCACCCGTTACGAGGACAAGCAGGCCATTCTGGAATGCTTTGAGCCCATGGTCCGCATCGACACCCTCATTCTGCTCATGAGACACGAGGGCGAGCTTTTGGCCACCGAAAACGAGATCAACCGCCGTGTCCGCGCCCGCATCAACCGCAACCAGCGGGAGTACTACCTCCGCGAGGAAATGAAAGTCATTCAAGACGAGCTGGGTGAGGGAGTCGGGGATCCCGATGAATTCTACCACCGCATTCTGGAAGCCCATCTGCCCGAGGAAATAGAAGAAAAGCTCCTCAAGGAAAACGCCAAGCTGGCCAGACTCCCCTTCGGCTCCGCCGAGTCCTCGGTCATTACCAACTATCTGGAGACCTGCCTGGAGCTCCCCTGGACTAAATCCACCCGTGACCGCGTAGACGTGGCCGCTGCCCGCAAGGTGCTGGACGCCGACCACGACGGCATGGAAAAGGTCAAGGAGCGTATTCTGGAATTCATGGCGGTCAAGCAGATCGCCCCTGAGCTGAAAAATCAGATCATCTGTCTCGTAGGCCCTCCCGGTGTGGGTAAGACCTCCATCGCCTCCTCCATTGCCCGCGCCATGAAGCGTAAGTACGTCCGCGTGTCTCTGGGCGGCGTTCGGGACGAGTCTGATATCCGCGGTCACAGAAAAACCTACATCGGCGCCATGCCCGGCCGTATCGTCACGGCTCTGACCCAGGTGGGTGTACGCAATCCACTCATGCTTCTGGACGAGATCGACAAGCTGACCCGTGACAGCCACGGCGATCCCTCCTCCGCTCTTCTGGAGGTGCTGGATCCCGAGCAGAACAAGTTCTTCCGCGACCACTTCGTAGAGATGCCCTTCGATCTGT
>JAFQOC010000235.1 GCA_017420845.1 Clostridia bacterium | reverse complement strand
TAAAGAGCGTCTTGAATCAGCTTTTCGGTGCGGCTGTCTACGTTGGAGGTGGCCTCGTCCAGAATGAGGATGGGGGCGTCGGACAGCATGGCGCGGGCGATGGTGAGGAGCTGCTTCTGCCCCTTGGAGATGTTGATGCCGTCGTCGGACAGCACCGTCATGTAGCCCTCGGGGAGGGATTCGATGAAATCGTGGATGTGGGCGGCCTTGGCGGCTCTTTGCACGTCCTCCATGGTAGCGCCCTCGGTTCCGTATACGATGTTGTCGTAGACGGTGCCGCAGAACAGCCAGGTGTCCTGCAGGACCATGGTGTAGGCGCGGCGCAAGCTGTTTCTCGTCAGATCGGTGATCTCGTGGCCGTCTACCGTGATGCGGCCGCCTTGCTTGTCATAGAAGCGCATGAGCAGGTTGATGACGGTGGTCTTGCCTGCTCCCGTGGGACCCACGATGGCGATGAGGTTGCCTTTGTCGGCGTGGAGACTCAGTCCGTGGAGGATCTCCCGCTCGGGAACGTAGCCGAAGCGCACGTCGGTCATATCCACCGTGCCTTGGGTGTCGGTCAGCACCGTGGCATCCACATGATCCGCGGGCTCGGCGGGCTCGTCCAGAAGGTTGAAAATGCGCTCGGCGGCGGAAGCGGCCGACTGGAATTCACTCAGAATATTGGCAAACTCGTTGATGGGTCCCGAGAACTTGCGGGAATACTGCACGAAGGAGGACACGTCTCCCAGGCTGATGAACAAAAGAGGATGGAGCCCCGTGACCGTCAGGGTCATGAGGTAGAAGATACCGCCCAATACCGTGATGAGGGTGAGGGAGAGGTTGTTGACGAAATTGACGGTGGGGCCGATGACCGAGCCCTGGTAATCGGCGCGGTAGTAGGCCTCGCAGGCGGCTCTGTTGTGGGTGTCAAAGCGGGAGACGATGACCGACTCGCGGTGGTAAGCCTTGATGGTGCGGTGACCCGACAGCATTTCCTCGGCGTAGCCGTTCAGCTCCCCCAGCATGGCGGATCGCTTGCGGAAGAGGGGACGGATCTTTTTGGTCTTGTATCGCGTGAACAGGATGGAGATGGGCACCGTCACGGCAAACACGCAGAGGAGCAGGGGAGAAATGAGCAGCATCATGACGAGAGAGCCCACTACCGTGACCACGCTGGCCATGATCTGAAGCAGATCGTGGGACAGGGAAGCATTGACCGTATCAATGTCGTAGGAGATGTGGGAGACGATCTCGCCCGTCTGATGGGTGTCGAAGTAGCCCACGGGTAGCTCGGTCAGGTGGGCGAAGACCTCCTTGCGCATGGTGTAGGAGATGCGCTGGCTGATCTTGGCCATGACGATGGCCAGCACGTAGGACATAACTGCCGAGGCGGCGTAGAAGATGACCAGCAGGGTGCAGTAGATCCTGACGGTCTCAAAATCCACCGCTCCGATGGCGATTCCGCCGTTTTCGGCGGTGTTGAAGGGATCAATGGCGTTGATGACCTTACCCGACAGGGCGGGACCGGCCAGCGCCAGGAGATTGGAGCCCAGCATGAGGACAAGCGCCCCCAGCATGGCCCATTTGTAGCGGAGAATGTAGCGGAGGATACGGCTCAGCACCTTGGAGCGGCGAGCCTTATCCATTTTCTGGTTTTGATTGGCTCTGGGATCATTGATGGAGCGTCCCATGCCTCGGTTCTGATTATTCAAGGATGGCACCTCCCATCTGTGACTCGGCAATCTCGTTGTAAATGGGGCAGTATGCTACCAGCTCATCGTGAGAGCCGCACCCGATGATCTCTCCCTTGTCCATGACCAGGATGAGGTCGGCGTGCTTAATGGAGCTGACGCGCTGGGCCACGATCACCGTGGTCGTGGGAAGCGCGGATCGGGTCTGCGCGCTTTCCCGCAGGGCTGTGCGCAGAGCGGCGTCGGTCTTGTAGTCCAGAGCCGAGGAGGCGTCATCCAATACCAGAATATCGGGGGAACCGGCCAGGGCGCGGGCAATGAGCAGTCGTTGCTTCTGTCCGCCGCTGAGATTGGTGCCCTTCACCGTCAGCTTGTGGTCATAGCCGTCGGCCAGCTTGGAAATAAAACCGTGGGCCTGCGCCATAGTGGCGGCGCGGACCACCTGCTCGTGGGGAATCTCCCGCCCAAAGCGGATGTTCTCCTCAATGGTGTCGGCGTAGAGAAAGTCGTTCTGCATGGCCACGCCGAAGCGGGAGCGAAGCTCCTCGGGGGTCATGGTGCGGATGTCTTTGCCCCCGATGCGGACTGTGCCGCTACCAACGGGGATCCG
>JAFQOC010000234.1 GCA_017420845.1 Clostridia bacterium | reverse complement strand
ATTCTGGATAATGTTACCGCCAAGATCAAGGACTACGCCCATGATCCCGACGGCGTGATCTTTGTTACCTACGACACTCATGCCGAGAACTATATGGAGACCTCGGAGGGGAGGCACCTCCCCGTTCCCCATTGCGTCAAGGGCACCGCGGGCTGGGCGCTTCACCCCACCGTGGCCGCCGCCCTGGAGGGTGTGGCCTATACCCCCGTGGAGAAGCCCACCTTCGGCTCGGTGGCCCTGCCTTCTCTCGTCAAGGAAGCCGCCAACGGTGAGGACTTCAACCTGGAGCTCATCGGACTTTGCACCGACATCTGCGTGGTGTCCAACACCCTGCTCCTCAAGGCAAATTTCCCCGAGATCCCTATCTCGGTGGATGCCGCCTGCTGCGCGGGAGTGACCCCCGAGACCCATAAGGCCGCCCTGACCACCATGGGGATGTGCCAGATCCGGGTCAAAAACGGTTGACGAATCATTCATGAAAAATTCAAAGAAATTGTTATCCAGTCGCTTGACAACATGAGATAATTATGCTATAATAGAGTCATCACAGAAAGGAGTTCTCCATTCCTATGAAAAACACAAGTAAAACTCTGGGTATCATTGCCTCGGTCGTCATCGGTACGGTCGCCACGGCTCTGGCATACTACCTCATGCTCCCTCCCCTCAACATCCACAGCTCCGGCTTCTGGACCTTCCTCATCATGGTGCTGTTCTTCTACGGCCTTCCCCTGGGCGTGGTCAGCGGCTTTGGCGCGGTTGGAAAGAAGAGCGGTAAGGTCAAGGTGAATAAGATATTCCTCATCATCGCCGCTATCCCCGTGGCTGTGCTGGTGCTGGGCGGGATCTTCTCCTCCACCTTCTTCAACGCCCAGAAGTACGCCGCCGTCATTGAGGTCCAGCAGTCGGATTTCTCGGAGGATATGCCCGAGGCCGACGTGGTCACCAACATTTCCCTCATGGACACCGCCTCGGCCTCCATTCTGGGTAACCGCGAGCTGGGCGCCCTCTCCGACGTGGTCTCCCAGTACAACGTCAGCCTGGACTACAACCAGATCAACTACAAGGGTACCCCCAAGAAGGTGGCCAATCTGGAGTACGTGGACTTCTTCCGCTGGATCAACAACTCGGCAAACGGCGTCCCCGGCTACGTCATGGTGGACCCCGTGGGTAACGACGCCGACTACGTCAAGTTTGAAAAGCCCATGATTTACGTGGACAGCGCCTACCTCGGGGAGGACCTCATGCGTAAGCTCCGCTTCTCCTACCCCACCAAGATCTTCTCCTCGGTCAACTTCGAGATCGACGAGGCGGGTAACCCCTACTATATCGTCTCCTGCATGAAGCCCCATGTGGGTCTCTTCGGGGCTATGGACGTAAACGAGGTCATCATCTTCAACCCCTGTGACGGTACCTCCGAGCTTTTTGCCGTGGCTGATGCCCCTTCCTGGATCGACAATGTCTACGATGGTGATCTGGCCAGCCAGAAGTACAATTGGTTCGGTACTCTGTCCAGAGGCTTCTGGAATTCCGTCATCGGTAAGCGTGACTGCAAGATGACCACCGAGGGCTACGGCTACGTGGTCCGCGGGGACGACGTCTGGTACTACACCGGCGTCACCTCGGTCACTTCCGACGAGTCCAACATCGGCTTTATCCTGACCAATGCCCGCACGGGTGAGTACAAGTACTACCCCATCATCGGCGCAGAGGAGTACTCCGCCATGGGTGCCGCCCAGGGTGAGGTGCAGGAGAAGGGCTACGTGGCCTCTTTCCCCTCCCTCATCAACGTGGAGGGCGAGGCCACCTACATCATGGTGCTGAAGGACGAGAACGGCCTGGTCAAGCTCTACGCCCTGGTCAACGTGGAGAACTACAGCATCGTGGCCACGGGTGACACCCAGTCCTCCGCCAAGCAGGCATACCTGGAGGAGCTGGCCAAGCGCGGCGTCATCACCGAGGAGGAGCTGCCCGCTCCCGAGACCAAGACCGCTGACCTGACCGTCACCGCCGTCCGCCTCGCTACTGTGGGCGGGGAGACCGTGGTCTATATCACCGCTGAGGACGGCACCGTTTACCGCGGCGCGCTGGCCTCCGACGAGTCCCTGATCCTGGTCACCGAGGGCATGGCTCTCACCGTGGAGTATGCCGAGACCGAGCACGCAAAGATCCGGGCGATTATCGGTTGGAGCGAAAAGACCGAGTAAGAATTCTGAATAAAGAAAACCGAGAAGTAGGGAAGTTCCTTGCTTCTCGGTTTTTTGT
>JAFQOC010000233.1 GCA_017420845.1 Clostridia bacterium | reverse complement strand
TGTGTTTTTCGTTATCTTAAAAACCTATGGGTATCAGTATGTTTTTGGGGTATAAGCAGAGCAAAAACATACCACGTGCTCGCCTTCCCCGCGGGGGAAGGTGCCGACCAGCGTATGCGGCGGGAGGTGAATGAGGGTTACGATACACCGCTTCTTCCGTCAGACAGCAGCCCGATAAACCCAAATTTGAAAGTCTTTCCCATTACTTTCCTTCCCCTAGATCACATTCCTTTTTCATAGCTGAGCCTCAGCATCAACATACACCATGACCCAATCCTCCCTCCCAAAATATTGTGAACATTTCGTAACCTTTCAAATTTCCTCTTGCAATTTGACAAGAAATGGTGTAAAATATAGAATGGGATAGGATGATAGAACATCACTTATTCCTTGATTCAGTTAAAATTTATTTTCATATAAGGAGACATGAACATGACCCCTACCAACAACAAGTTCGTCCTGAATTGGATCGATGAGATGGCCGCCATGACCCAGCCCGATTCCATCGTCTGGATCGACGGCTCCGACGAGCAGGCTGAGGCTCTGCGCGCAGAGGCTTGCTCCACCGGTGAGATGATCAAGCTCAATCCCGAAAAGCTGCCCAACTGCTACCTGCACCGCACCGCCGTCAACGACGTCGCCCGTGTGGAGGGCCGCACCTTCATCTGCACCCCCACCAAGGAAGAGGCCGGTAACATCAATAACTGGATGGATCCCGCCGAGATGTACGCCAAGCTCAAGAAGCTCTACACCGGCTCCATGAAGGGCCGCACCATGTACGTCATTCCCTACTCCATGGGTGTTGTGGGCTCCGACTTCGCCAAGTACGGCATCGAGCTGACCGACTCCATCTACGTGGTGCTGAATATGCTCATCATGACCCGCGTGGGTAACAACGTCCTGGATGCTCTGGGCGATTCCCCCGACTACATCAAGGGTCTCCACGCCCGCGCCGACATCGACGAGGAGAACCGCTATATCGTTCACTTCCCTCAGGACAACACCATCATGTCTGTCAACTCCGGCTACGGCGGAAACGTTCTGCTGGGTAAGAAGTGCTTCGCTCTGCGTATCGCCTCCTACCTGGGCCGCAAGGAGGGCTGGATGGCCGAGCATATGCTCATTCTGGGTGTGAAGTACCCCAATGGCGAGAAGAAGTACGTCACCGCCGCCTTCCCCTCTGCCTGCGGTAAGACCAACCTGGCCATGCTGATCCCCCCCAAGTTCCTGTCCGAGCAGGGCTATGAGGTGGAGTGCGTGGGCGACGATATCGCCTGGCTCCGCGTGGGCGAGGACGGCCGCCTGTGGGCTGTGAACCCCGAGAACGGCTTCTTTGGCGTGGCTCCCGGTACCAACGAGCATTCCAACTACAATGCACTGATGACCACCAAGAAGAACTGCATCTTTACCAACGTTTGCCACGACCTTGACAACAACTCCGTTTGGTGGGAAGGTCTTGACAACAATCCTCCCAAGAACGCGCTCAACTGGAGAGGCGAGAAGTGGGATTACACCAAGTATGACAAGAACGATAAGGTTGGCACCTCCGGCGCTCACCCCAACTCTCGTTTCACCGCAATGGCATCCAACTGCCCCTGCATTTCTCCCGAGTTCAACAGCCTCAAGGGTGTTCCGCTGACCGCGATCATCTTTGGCGGTCGCCGCGCAAAGACTGCTCCGCTGGTTTATGAATCCCGCAACTGGCAGCACGGTACCTTTGTTGGC
>JAFQOC010000232.1 GCA_017420845.1 Clostridia bacterium | reverse complement strand
TCCCCCCCCCACACCCCTCTTTCCAGAACTTTGAAAAGGGATCATTTCTGCAAAATACGTTGTTTTTCTCTTTCCGTTTCCTTCACGGGAGCATCGTCCTTCGTGTAACCCCATTCTTCCTTGAGACAAGTAATCAATCGGTCATAGGTATCAGCTGCCTTTTGGTATTCCCCCTGGATTTCGTATATGAGGGCAATGCCGTGAAGCGCATCCGTATAGCGAGGTTTTTGATCCTCTTCCGCAGACCAGGACGCCTCATAGAACCCAATCGCCTTTTCATATTCACATTTGCTTGCAAAGTACTGTGCGGCCTCAAAAAGGAATCCGCTATTCTCAGAGAATACGCGGGCGGCTTCGGCTATAATGGCATCTGCCCGCGCCTCGTCATACTCGGCCAATGCAATATGTGCCTGATAGATGGGAGTCAAAAAAGGCCTATACGCCGGAAGCGTCTGACAAACCTCCAAATATTCGGCCGCCTCCTTCGTGCGGTGATCGGCAATCAGATTGTCTATGATGTAATAGTAGGGGAGCGGCGTTTTGGGCGTATCGGAATCCTGCTCGATCACTTCTTTGTAAAATTCAATAGCCATTGAGTGGTTGATCACATTCCAATCCCACGCGGCGTGCCCCTCTGCCTTTTGCAACAACCATTGGCAATCCTTCCGGGCGGGATTCTGGCGAATGGATGCCCTCGCATACTTACTGACCCGCTTGGCATCCGACTCCATGCGATGGTGGTAGAGGCGAGCAAGAAGCCCGAGGATCCGGGCATTGTCCGGATTTTCAGTTAATTGCTCCTGAATAAAATCCTCATATTCCTTGAAAATATCCGATGTCAGCTCCTCCTCGGTATCCAGCCGATGCTCAATGCGGCGCAGCCGTTGCTCTGCAGTCAGGTCGAACAGGTCATCGATGGTCACACCAAACACCTCCGCCAAAGCAGGGAGTAACGTAATATCGGGATACCCACCGCGCTCCCAGTTGGAAACGGCCTGTGGCGTAACGTTTAGCGCACGAGCCAGATCCTCCTGGGTCATCTTTAACTTTCTTCTTTCGCGGAGAATAACCTCCGCAATTTTTAATTCGTTCATAAAAACCTCCGTATGATGGATGTAGAGGCGCGCACCTTCTGATCATATGATAGCACAGATGGTACGAGAAGTCAATAACTGCGTGCTTGTGTCCTCTCAAGTACTATTTGTAAAATACAAATTACACTTGACGCCAGTCCTGTTAAAAGTTCTTGAAAAGGGGTTCGGGGAAAAACCTCTTACAAGAAGTTTTTCCCCGAACGCTCTTTTTGTTCCTAAATTACAGATACTTCTTCAGAGCATCAATGTGATTTTGCTCAAATTTGGCCCAGTCGCGGCAGTACGCCACCAGCTCGGCGCAGTCGGGCTTCCCTTCCGCATGGTTAGCCAGCTTTTCGGCGGTGGTAATCGACATGGTGGCGCCCTCAATGAGCATTTCGGTGACGTGGCTGTTGGATCCGTCCATGGCGGTGTTCATGGCGATGCCCGCCTTGGTGGCCATCTTAGCCATCATGCCCCGCTCCTCGGGGTCGGCGCCGTGGTCCAACAGGTACTGCTTGATCTTGCCGATGGTCTTTTCATAGTAGCACATGGCGGCGGTAATGTCGGTTTTCAGGCGGTTGTCCTCCACGTGGGGGAGCATATCCAGGTAGGTGTCACAGCCCATGGAGAGGTTCTTGTACAGCTCCTTGGCCAGCTTCTCGGCGGTGGGGGAGAGGGGTTCTCCACCCTTATGGCTGTTCTGGGCGACCTTGACCTCGGCGGTAACCACCTCGTTGGCGGTCTCTACAGGCGTCTCCACAGAGGTGTCGGTATGGTTGGTATCGGACATGGTTGGAATATTCCTTTCGTTTTTTGGAATATCAAATTTGGGTTTATCGGTGCGTTGGGTTGTGGCTATGCGGGGGTAGTGGGGGCGAATCCCCCACGACCTCAGGGGTGGCCGGCAGTCCCGAGGGCGGCCTTGAGCGCCTCGGGGCGCGGCGGAAGCCGCAAGAAAATTGGCTATATCGAAGAACATATGGAACAAGGGATTTTCCAAAAATCCCTTGGCTCACAGCAATTTTCTTGCACCTACCGGTGCGCGTCAGGGCGTTTTCCCACAAGCCGCACCACGGACAAATGCTGCTTTAGCGGCATTTGTAGGCCGCAACCAGTAACTCCGAATATT
>JAFQOC010000231.1 GCA_017420845.1 Clostridia bacterium | reverse complement strand
CCGCTGCTCAGAAAGCGGGACAGGACTCCGAAGCGGGGGGCTTTGGCTGCGGGGGAGGCGGCGGAGAGCATACTGCCCAGAATGAAGGTGTCGTCGATGTGGGTGAGTCCCTCGTAGATCGTCATGCCTTTCATAGTGTATATCCCCTTTCCTCTATGTATTTGCGAAGCTTTTCGCGGGTGCGGGACAGGCGCATGGTCACCGCCTTGGGGGTCAGCCCGTGGGAGCGGGCCAGATCCTTGACCGAGCGGTTGTGCCAGTACCGCCCGCAGAACAGCTGCCATTCCTCCTCGGCCAAGGTGTAAAGAAAGCTGTTCAGCAGTGTGGGCAAGGCTTCTGTCAGGGCGTCGGCGGAGCCGTAGGGACGGCCGTCCATGTCGGCGGGGATACAATCGTCCAGCTCCTCCAAGGCCATCTCCAGCTCATGACTGCGCTTCATCGCGCGGTTGGCCTTGATGCGGTCGATGGACAGATTGCGCACGATGCGGGCGAGGTACGCCTTCAGGGAGCGGGGACGGTCGGGCGGGATGCTGTTCCAGACCCGCAGGTAGGTATCGCTGACGCACTCCTCGGCGTCGCGGCGATCCCCCAGAATGCCCAGAGAGACCTGTAGGCAAAAGCTGCCGTACAGCCGTTCGGTCTCGGCGATGGCGGCTTCATCACGGGCAAGGTACAGCTCCACAATGCGAAGATCCTTCTGCTGTTCTTCCATGTCGAGTCTCCTTTCGTATGTCCTGTTCACTAATTAAGACGAATTTTTTCGGCGAATGTCCCGCTGCTTTGGAAAAATTATAGCAAAAAATCCCGAAACAGTCAATAGACGACTGCTTCGGGATGTGAAATTCAGGGAATGGGAAGATCACTCCCCCTCAAAGACCACCTGCTCCTCCATGAGGGCGCGATCCTCTGCGGAGGAGGTGAATCGGATCTGCTTCCATTGCCTCTTGGTGCCTGCGTAATGGAAGACCACGTTTTCGGGAAGCTCATTCATACTGCCCACAAAGGACAGGGATTCGGGCAGATAGACCGTCTTCAAGGCGGTGCAGCCCGCGAAGGGGTTATCGCTAATCGTGACGAGGAAGGGCAGATCGACTGTCTCCAGCGCGGTACAGCCGCTAAACGCGCCGATGCCGCCTACGGTCAAGCCCACCTCGGGATCAAGTGTCTCGGGTGCCGTGATGGAACGGATGGTGGTATTGCCCGCGAAAACGGTGCCGCTGATGAAGGCTACCTCGGCGGGAATGACCACGTCGCCCCCCTCGCCGTTATAGGCCAACAGGCATTGGCCTTGGATGACGAACTCCTCGGTGCGGGATGCCAGCCAGGGAGTCCCGCTGAAGCAGTAGTCCGAGCAGGCGACCAGCTCATGGAGACGGACGTCGGTGAGCTTGGGGCAGTTTTCGAAGCAATGGCTCTGTAAGATGACCTTTTTGTCTCCCTCCACCGTGACCCGCTCCAGGGACGTGCAGTCCGCAAAGGATTCGGAGAGTACGGCGTAGATACTGGCGGGCAGGACCACCTCTGTGATGGCGGTGTTGCCCTTGAAGGAATCGAACCAGATCATGGTCACGGGATGCCCCGAGGGATCCTTTGGGGGAACACGCAGGACGGTGTCGGTAGCCGTGCCCATACCGATCAGGGTGGCCTCGCCGGAAGGCTCCACGCGGAATTCCAATCCCTCGGTATAGCCGGGAGCAGGCTGGGGAGCCTCGGTGGTGCTTTCGGTTTGTTCGGGCTCGGAGGTGAGTGTGATGGGGGGGAGGGAGCCTGCGGGATTCGAGCCGGGCTTGACCTGTCCTGCGGCGATGATGCCTCCCAAAACAGTGAAAGCAACCAGTCCCGATATGATGGCTACGCCCCATCCGTGGCTGAAGAAATCCGCAATGGACGCGAAGCGGGATACGGGTTTGACTACGGTTATGGTTTCGGGATCGCTTCCCAGTACGTAGCGATCGTCAATTTCGGTCATTTTCTGTGCGATCAATTCAGGTTTCATACGTGATAACCCCTTTCTGTCAAAAATAAGCGCAGCTTTTCTCTTGTGCGGAATAGCCGCATGGTAACGGCCTTGGGTGTGAGGCCGTGGGTTTGTGCCAGCTCTTTTACGCTTTGCCCATGCCAGTAACGACCGCAGAAGAGCTGCCATTCGGGCTCTTCCAATCGGCTCAGAAACTGATCCAGCAGGGCGGGGAGCTGATCTGCGTCCTCATCCCGCATGGGGATGCAGTCCCCCAGCTCCTCCAGCGCGATCTCAAAGTCTCGGTTGCGCTTGGCGGCCTTGTTGTGCTCCAACCGCTGGAGGGAGAGATTGCGCACGATCTTGGAAAGAAACGCCCGCAGGGAGCGGGGCCTGGTGGGGGGGATGGCGTTCCACGCTTTCAGGTAGGTGTCGTTGACGCACTCCTCGGCGTCGCGGCGGTCATCCAGGATGCCCAGCGAGATCCGCATACAGAGCCCGCCGTAATGGCGGTCGGTCTCGGCGATGGCCTGCTCGTTTCGGGCGAAATAGAGGTCGATGATGCGGAGGTCGGTTTGTTGCTCGTCCATGACTGTAGCTGTCTCCTTTCGTGTTGTCTGAAGGCCTTCACCTATATAGATCGGTTTTCCCGCCAAATGTCCCGCCATGGGCGAAAATTTTTCCAAAAAACCGCAACGGCCGGGGTTGTGACCGTTGCGGTTGGGAGTGTTTGCGCTTATTCTACGAAAAATTGCAGGGGTAGGGGCGCACCTATGTGTGCGCCCTTGCGAACATTGGTCATATCGGGCGCACACACAGGTGCGTCCCTGCCTCAGATAATAGGGTCAACGCTTCACCGGAGGGATCGGATCATTCCAAGCTGATATTCTTGATATACATCACGTCCCCCGCGGAGGAGAAGTCGAAGTAATCAAAGCGGATCATGTGGATATCCCCCGTCCAGAAAGCGTACTTCGACAGATCCACCTCCAGGGTGTGGTACTCCCCGTCCTTGGTGAGATCCACGCGGACACGGGCGTTGCCGTCGGGGCCCGAGATACTGCCTGCGCAGAGGAAGAGATCGGACTGGTAGAAGCCGGAGGCGTTGTCCTTGGGGATCATGTACTCGATCTTCAGGGTCTTGTAGCTGTCGGCCGACAGGGGCGTGGGGCTGGAGCCGTAGGGAATGGTGATGCTGACGTCACCCACGGATCCCGCCGTGAGCTTGACCGCGCCCGCGGCCTCGTCAAAGATCACCGTCGTATCCACGGGGTTGGTGATGAGGGCCAGGTTCTTACCCTCCGTGAAGTCCAGCTTGGTGATGTCTCCATCAATGGAGGGCAGGCGGGTGGACCGGTAGTTGACCCGCAGGTCGGCGTTGTCGGTGAAGTCCTTGCGGTCGGTGAAGGTCTTACGGATGGTGTCGGTGGAGCCTGCGGTCAGGAGGTAGCTGTATTCGATGGGGTCGAAGGAGACGATCTTGAGGATGTTGACGGGAGCCACGTAGCCCGTGGACTCGGCCATGTCGCTCTTGGAGCCGTCGAAGAGGTAGCGGCCTGCCTTGTGCTGGTCGATGTTGGGCACGTAGACGCCCAGACCGTAATCATCCGAGCCGTTGATCCACGCGCACCAGGTCTCGGTGTTCTTCTCGCGGAGGATGAAGGTGCACTGTCCCGCGAAGTCGCCCCAGAAGGGGAGGTCGTTCTTGGAGGAGAGTGCGCCGCCCGTCCAAGGCTCCTCGCCGTTGTACCACACGAAGGTGTCCAGGTAGGAGACGGTATAGAAGGCGGGCAGCTCCTGTCCCGCAAAGGGATGCTCCCAGCCCGAGTAGTCGGTGAAGCGGTTGTCCACCTTGACGCAGTCGCCGTCCAGGGTGTAGGTGTTCTCGTAGTAGGAGGGCGTCAGCTGACCGTCCAGCGACCAGTCCTGTGCCTGGGATTTGATGTAAAGGGAGTTCTCGGTGATGACCAGATCAATGAGGCGGCTGGGGTTGTTGTACTGGTCGCCGCCCTGGACGGGATTGTACACCCACTTGGAGTCGAAGGAGACACCGGGCTTGTACTCATCGTTCTCCTGCACTCCGTAGAAGGACTGCTGGATGAGGCGGCCCGTGTCGTGCTTGTTGACCAGGTTCACCAGGTCGGGGATGGTACAGGACTTGTCCTCCAGGTAGCTGACGGTACCGCCCCAGCCCAGATCGATGCCCAGCTTGTAGCGGTCGCTTTCCAGGTAGTAGGTGCGGGGGAGCTTGTCCAGCTTCTCGGTGGAGACCCCCGCCAGGGTGAAGGAGGTGGCCTTGTCGGTCAGAGGCTCCACCCGCAGGGCGGTGAGCTTTCGGGCGCTGTAGCCGTCCATGTAACCGGTGTTCAGACCCGAGAACTGCCCCTCTTTGCCGTCCAGGAAGAAGTACTCCTCGGAGGTCTTGCCGCGCTCGGTGTAGGTGGTCCAGACCTTGACGGGAGCGGTGGCGGCGTAGGTCAGGGTGAAGCGGTTGAACTTCTCGGAGAAGGCTTCCTCGGAGAAGGTGTAGGTCAGGGCGTCACCCACGGTGGCGGCGGCCTTGTCCAGGGTGGTGTAGCCCGTGACCGTGTAGGTCAGCCCCAGAGGGGTGGTGACGGTGGCGGTGCCGTCCCCCTCGGTGACCTCGTAGTCCTCGGGGGCGGGGAGGGTCACCTCCTCGGTGGTAGCCTCGCCGTCGGGGGCTTGGGTGTCGGTTTCCGTTCCCGTGTCGGAAGCGGAGGTGTCGGAGCCCGTGGTGTCGGTGGTGTCTCCGCTATCCGTACAAGCGGCGGCGGAGATCAGCATGAGGAGCGCCAGCATCAAAGCCGACAGTTTCTTACAGGTGTTTTTCATCGTATACCTCCCGATCGTAACTTGATTTTGTATTTTTCATTTTGAATCTCGCATTATTACACGCCCAGCTGAATGAGCTCGTCCCACAGCTCCTCCACGGTGGCGGCCACGGGTTGATCCCCCAGCGCCTGCAAGAACTCATGGGAGCGGTAGCCCCAGGACACGCTGACGCAGTGCATCCCCGCGTTCCGGGCGGTCATGTAGTCCACGTCGCTGTCGCCGACGTAGACGCACTGATCGGGGGTGAGCCTCTCACCCAGCTTTTCCGACGCCATTTCCATAATGGCGTAGGCCATGGCGGGATCGGGCTTGGAGGGGCGGTCGGGGCGGTAGCCCTCGGCGGCGATAAAGGTGCCCTCGGGGAACAACTGCTCCGCCAACGCCTTGACGAAGCGGTCCTGCTTGTTGGAGTTCATGGCTACCAGGCAACGCTGATTCAGCCTGTCGAACAGCGCGGGGATGCCCGCAAAGGGCACCGTCAGGGTGTAGGTGTCCTTGTAGTGGCGGGTGTAGATCCCCAGCACGCGGTCGATCTCGGCGTCGGTGCGGGCGGCCTCGGGCAGGGCCTCCTCGATATAGCGACGGGTGTGGTAGTTGACGAATTGCAGGACGCTCTCTCTGTTGTGGGTGGGGTAGCCGCACTCGCTCATGGTGCGGTTGAGACCCTCGACGATGCCGTCCATGGTGTCGGCGGCGGTGCCGTCCAGGTCGAAGATGACCAGCTTGATCTTGTTCATGATGGATTCCTTTTTTGAACCGTATTCGATTCATTATAGCATATTCGGAACGGGAAGTCAAGAGCGGCGCGCGCTTTGGGCAAAAAAAGATGCCGCACACGGGGTGCGGCATCGGGGGATCAGGGTAGGTCGGGGAAGGTCATATCCGTGTAGGTCACGCTGAAAATGCGGATGGCGGTGACGCCGTCTCCCAGAAGCTCCTTCGGCCAGACGAGCTCCTCCCCCTCTGTCACGTAAAAGGGCATATTCTGGTATCCGCCGTCCTGCATCCGATCATAGTAGTTGGTTACGGTTTCGGTTATGTGGAAGATCTCTCCCGTGTTATCGAAAAGGATACAGGTCTGGGTCACGCCCACGGGCTCGGTGCCAAAATAGGAATGGGTCATTTGCAGAGTCAGGCAAGGGTAGGTCTTCTCCTCGTCCAAGCGTTCGGGATCAAAGCAGGGCTGGTTGTTTTCGTCGGGCGGGAGGTACGCGATATCCTCAAAAATACAGTCAAACTCCGATCGGTACAGGGGATCCAGACACTCCCCCTCGTAGGGCTCGGCGGTGACGGTGTAGCTGTAGGCGGGGATCGCTTGGTTGATGCGGAACATCAGGTATTTCTCATACCCTGCGGGAAAGCCGCGGATCCGTTGCCGCCCTTCGAGCTTTGTCTGTCCCGTTTCGTCGGTAGAATACAGCTGAACCGTGAGCAGGACGTTCTCCTGCCGCTCGCTGGTTACCCGAAGCAGGATCACCGTATCACCCCGAAAACCGTAAGCGGCATCCGTAACGGTAAAGCCCTCGGGGACGGTGTGGGGGCTTTCGGGCTCGTCAGGCACGCTTTCGGTTTCGGCCGCCTCGGTGACGGGCTTTGCAGGCGTGTCGGTGCCCACGGGCGGACGGCCACCGCCCTGCCCCGCCAGAACAATGGCGGCCATGACACCAATAGCAACGATTCCGCTGACCGCCGCCGCAAACCACCCGCTCTCCCAGAAGCGAGGGGTATTGCGCTCCTTCTTCACACGGCAGGGACAGGCGGCCGCCGCCGTCAGGGCGGGGATCTCGGCCTCGGCGATATAGGCGGCGTTGACGTGGCCCAGCGCGTAGGCCAAAGTATGGTTTCTCTCGCTCATAGCTTGAACCCCCTTTCGGTCAAATGCTTGTGTAGCCGCTCCCGCATACGGTGGAGCTTGACGTAGACCGTATTGGCGGTCATGCCGTAGGCGCGGGCGAGATCGG
>JAFQOC010000230.1 GCA_017420845.1 Clostridia bacterium | reverse complement strand
TCCCCCGTTGGGGGAGGTGGCACGCCCTTGGCGTGACGGAGAGGGCAGACAAGGTTCAAGATTTTAATCGGAAATGAGTATGGTTACCGATCTTTCACAAAGCAGATCTTTTCCATGACGATGGGCTCTACGGGACGGCTGATCTCGCCTGAGCCCAGCGTGACCTCCACCTCGGAGATGGCCAGGATCACCTCCATACCCGCTACCACGTAGCCAAAGGCGGCGTTCGCGCCGTCCAGGGTGGCCGCGGCATCGGGGCCGCTGCAGATCATGAACTGGCTGGTGGCGCTGTTGTACTGCTCTGCCTTTCGCGCCATGGTAACGACGCCGGGAATATGGGACAGGTCATTCTGCACGCCGTTGTTGATGAATTCACCCAGCACGGGAGTATCCGAGCCGCCGCTTCCATCCCCCTTGGGGTCGCCGGTCTGAATGGCAAAGCCCTTGATGACACGGAACACGGTCAGTCCGTCGTAAAAGCCCTTTTGTACCAGATTCGTGAAATTTTCCACGGTCTCGGGGGCGATATCCCCGCGGAGGCGGATCACCACCTCACCATAGTCCCGCACGGTGATCTTAACGTACTCGGTCCGTCTGGCCGTCTCGGTAAAATCCATCACCCGACGGGAGTCGATCTCCTGGCGGATAGCCTCCATATCGGCGTTGAGTGAGGGAGCGTCGGTGGCGTATGCGTCGAAGGTCTGGGTCTCGGTCTCGCTGTAGTCCACCTTGGAATCGTCACAGCCCACGGCAACTGCCAAAAGAAGCAGCGCCAGAGACAGAGCGGCCAGCCGTTTGAAAACAGGATGCGTCATATCGGATGCCCTCACGGATCACTTCTTCTCCACGAAGCGGATGGAGGTGATGGTCACGGTTCCCACGGGCTTGCTCATCTCACCGCCGGAATTAGCGGTAACCTCCACGTCGGAGACGGACATGACCGTGTCCAGACCCGCCACCACGTAACCGAAGCCGGCGTAGGAGCCGTCCAGAGAGCCCGAGGCGTCGGCGTTACAAATGAAGAACTGGCTGGTGGCGCTGTCCATGGGAGAGGAGCGGCGAGCCATGGAAATGACACCCGTGACGTGAGACAGGTCATTCTTCACGCCGTTTTCCTCGAACTCACCCTTAATGGTGGTGCCCGATCCGCCTGTGCCGTCACCCTTGGGGTCACCGCCCTGGATCATAAAGCCCTTGTAGATGCGGTGGAAGGTCAGGCCGTCATAGAACTTGTCGCCCACCAGCTTCTGGAAATTCTTTACCGTAATGGGGGCGATGTCGGAGCGGAGGCGGACAATGATGTCACCGTGGTCCTTGACGGTGATCTTGACGTATTCGGTCTTCTTGTTGGTCTCGGTGAAATCCTCCACCTTCATGGAGTCGATCTCGGCCTTGATCTCGGCCATATCCACCTCCACGGGACGGTCCTGCAGAGCAAAGACCAGTACCAGAGCCACGACCACCAGCGCGATGGCCACGGAAAAAATGATAAAGGTCTGCTTTTGCGTGTTCTTTTCAGCGGCGGCCATCTCCTCCGCCCGTCTGGCGGCGTTGACGCCCTTGTTGCTGTAGCGTTTACTTCCCATTTTTGTTCCTTTCGCGGGGAGACAATCCTCCCCTTGGTGTTAATTGTTTTTTGGCACGTATATTGTATCATCAAATCCCCGATTTGTCAATACGTTTTCTCGGTTTGCCAAATAATCTTGCCCCATCACGGCATACTATAGAAGAGAATCACGTCAAGAAACGGAGGTCGCCATGAAGCCCTGTTCACCCGATCCCTCTCCCCATCCCCAACTCACCGTCTTTCCCGATTGGAAGCGGCTGGCATCCTTTCTTTTCTGTCTTGTCGTCCTCGGATTTACCCTGTGGCTGACCTTTCGACACGCGCTGGGGATTCTGGCTCCCTTTCTTTTGGCGTATCTGCTGTCCCGTGCCGTTAAGCCCATAGCCGAAAAGCTCCATCGCCGCACGCGGATCCCCCGAGGGATTTGCGCCGCGGCGATGGTGATTCTGGCTGTAGGCGGTACGGCGGCGGCCGCCGCGGGGGGGATTCATCGGGGGGTGGAGGAGCTCTCCCGTCTGACCTCGGAGCTGGCCGCCGACACCGATGGACTGATTTACGCCGCCGAGACCATCCTCTCCCGAGTGGAGTCCATCTCCGCCCACATTCCCTTTCTTCGCCGCTTTGAGGACGCCCCCTTCTACGACGAATTCTGCGCGGGGCTGGACGGTCTTGTGGAGACAGGCGTGCGCCGTATCACCGAGTCCATAACCTCCCGCATCCCCGGCGTGGCCATGTCCCTGGCGGGGTCTATCCCCACAGCCTTTATCTTCATCACCGTCACTCTGCTGGCTTGCTACTACTTCACCGCTGACAACGGCAAGCTGAGGAGCTCGCTGTGCCATGGTCTGGCCGCGTTGATGCCCCTGCCCCTACGGGATCGCCTTCCCCCCTTAGGCCGCCGGCTCAGGCGGCTGTTTCGGGGCTACCTGCGGGCCTGCCTGCTGTTGGGGCTGACGACCTTTCTTCTGACCTTCATCGGGCTGGCGCTACTGGGGGTATCCTACGCCTTCCTTCTGGCACTTTTGCTGGCGGTGGTGGATCTTCTGCCCCTGCTGGGAACCGGGATCGTGCTCATCCCCTGGGCGGTCATCTGTCTGCTTCTGGGACAGGTCAAGCTGGGGATCGGCCTACTGGTGCTGTACGGAGTCAGCTCCATCCTGCGGCAGATCCTGGAGCCCAAGCTCATCGGAGACGGTCTGGGTCTTCATCCGCTGGCCTCCCTTGTGGCCATGTACGCCGGGCTGAAGCTTTTCGGAGTCTGGGGTATGATCCTGGCCCCCTTGGCTGCGGCCGCCATTGTCAGCGTTTTCGGCGGGGGCATCCCGCGGGAACACGTAGGCGAGGCGGAGCCCTGACCCATAAAACGGCACAAGACTCCACCTACCACCACCCAAGGCTATCCCCCGCCATATCAACCCACGTAACCGTTCAATCGATACTTCAAATTACAGTTTATCGGGCTTCGCCCAAATTCGGAATGTAACCCTTCAGTCAACTTTCAAATTTGGGTTTATCGGCGCGTTTCTTTGCCTTCCCCAGCGGGGAAGGGGGACCGCGAAGCGGTGGATGAGGAGAGCATTTGTAGATCAGCGTATCGGGTGTATAACCAACTTTCCTACAGCTTCCTGGGTATATGAAAACCCAGAGAATCTAATAGTGTCAACCTTTTTGTATTGTATATGCCGGTATGTTGTAGAACGGTTATTGTACACCCGAAAGGCTGATCTTCATCCGCTCTCCTCATCCGTCACCCGCTAAAGCGGGTGCCACCTTCCCCGCTGGGGA
>JAFQOC010000229.1 GCA_017420845.1 Clostridia bacterium | reverse complement strand
TCGTTCATGTATTTCCGAAAAAGCAAGACACCGCGGTGGTATTCCGCGGTGCCTTGCCATGGGGTCTGTATTCGGTTTTGCCGTTTTCGCCGTCCGCACGGGATGGGCTCCCGACGCAACTGCGGACGCGGCGATGGATTTGCTCTTACTCCTCGTCGGTGAAGCTACCGCTGACCTTATCGAAGTCCTCCTTGGACGCGCCGCACAGGGGGCACACCCAATCGGCGGGCAGATCCTCAAAATCGGTGCCCTCCTCGATGCCGTTCTCGGGATCGCCGACCTCGGGACGGTATTCATAACCGCACAACTCGCAAGCATATACGCTCATTCCTATCCCTCCTTCCAAATTGATCGTAATTCCGTCGGTTTTTTCATCCCCTCGGAATATCCGTAGTATATAATATAGCATGAAAGCCGATTTGTCAAGGGGCTTGCGTGCATTTCGCGAAATTTTCTTGATATGACAAAATACATCACCGATACAGGCGGTATTTTTCAGCATTTTCACAGAATCTCCCGGCGTCCTCCTTCGCTCTCTCTGCCACAGCGGCAGGATCAAAGTCGAACGTCAGAATATCCTGCCCCAGACGGAGGGCAAGTCCGTTCTGCTTCATGGAGAATTCGGGATATTTCTTAAAGTGTCGGAACATGTGAAGCATGGTTTCGAAGGGACGATAAGCATCACGGTCGGTGATGTGCAGCTCCACGCCGCGGCAGACCTCTCCCGCGTGCTTGTTGAACATGGGGGTAAAGGTCAAGGCGCGAAAGGTAACGCCGGGTAGGAACAGGCTGTTCATATCCAGAAGCAAGGCCTTCTCGTCCACGAAGGGAGCCCCCAGCCAATCGAAGGGGCGGGTGGTGCCTCTGCCCTCTGAGAGGTTGGTCGCCTCGTAGATGCAGGATCCGACGTAGTTAATGGCACAATTCACCGAGGGGATATTGGGTGAGGGGTTGACCCAGAGCAGGTCTGTCTCATCGTAGTAGAGATCGGGGGTCCAGCCGGCGCAGGGGAGAACGTGGAGGTCGCAGCCGATGTCCTTTTCAGCGTTGATGTATCGGGCGTATTCCCCCACAGTGAGGCCGTAGCGGGTGGGAATGGCATATTCCCCCACGAAGGAGGAATGGCGGCTCTCGTCCAGAATCAGGCCCTCACAGACGGTATTTCCAATGGGGTTGGGACGGTCCAACACCAGCACGGGCTTCCCCGCCGCTTTAGCGGCACGCATCATCTGGGAAAGATTGCAGATGTACGTATAGAATCGGGCACCCACGTCCTGGATGTCGTACACCGCCATATCCACCTCTCGCAGGAGCTCAACCAGACGGTCGGTGCCACGCAAGGCGGAGATATCGTACAGCCGCGCGCCCGTCTCGGGATGGAGTACACCCTCCTCCTTGGAGAACCCGCCATCCTGCATGGCCGAGGCCAAGCCGTGCTCAGGAGCAAACAAAAAACGCAGATCGCTATGCCGGGCAAGAATCTCATAGGAGGGGCGGCCGCTTTTGGTCACGCCGGAGGCGGCGGTGAGCAGGGCGGTCTTGCGGCCGGAGATCAAGGAGATCAGATGGGAGGTGCGGTCAATACCGCAGAGAACAGGGTGCTTCATGAGAAAACTCCTTTCAGGATCGTGAACAAAGAGGTGATATGGAACAGCGCGGAAAGGGGGAGACGTGCGGGAAGGGCGCATATTCGCCGCTGATCACTCATAGGTTGTACTGAATTCGGACAACTTCTACGGGGGATGATGATATGGTGAAAACGGCTCTGCCTCAGCGTCGCGGACGGAATGGAGTGCGACGCTTCGCGGTAAACGCGCTTTTGCTCATTGCGGTCAATCTGTTCATGCGAACGGTAGGCGTGTCCTTCAACGTCTATCTGGCGGGGCGGGCGGGGGGAGAAGTCATGGGACTTCATTCCCTTCTGGGCGGTGTATACGGATTGGCTATGACTCTGGGCAGCGGCGGCATTCATCTGGGCACCACCCGCATGGTCGCCGACGTGCTGGGGCTCTACTGCCACGGGGAAGACGCCGAAGGCGAGGTCTGCCGAAGAGCCATCCGACGTGTTTTGCGAAAATGTCTGACCTATAGTCTGATCTGCGGCGTGGGAGCGGGTCTTCTCCTGTTGACCGCCGCCCCATGGGTTGGCAAGGTCTGGTTGGGAGATCCGCGTACGGTGCTCTCCCTTCGTGTCCTGGCCCTGACGCTCCCCCCCATCGCGATCTGCGCCTGCCTGAACGGCTACTTCACCGCCGTGAGACGGGTGGCCAAATCGGCGGCGGTGGGCATCGGCGTCCAGTTTCTCCGCATTGGCTTTTGCGCCTATCTTCTGACCCTTTGGCTCCCCGAGGGGGTGGAGATGACCTGCCTGGCCTTGGTGCTGGGGGGAGCGCTTTCGGAATTATGCGGATTAGTCATGACGGTGGGTGCCTACCTGTGGGATAAGCATATCCACCTACGGACAAGAGCCTGCCAAGAGCAGGCGGATCTGTCGGAGACCGGATCCGCACGCAAGCTGTTGGGTATCACCGTCCCCGTAACCCTCAGCGCCTGTCTGCGGTCGGGACTTCTGACCCTTCAGCATATCCTCATCCCTCGGGGACTTAAGCAGAGCGGCGCCAGCTGGGAGTCGGCGCTGACCTCCTACGGGGTACTGCACAGCATGGTGCTCCCTGTGGTACTGTTCCCTTCAGCCTTCATTTCCTCCTTCTCGGGACTGCTGGTTCCCGAGGTAGCCGAATCGGTAGCGGCGGGAGACAGTCAGCGTGTGGCCCGTATCGCCGAGCGGATCATCACCCCCGCCCTGATCTTTTCCTTTGGCGTAGCGGGAATCATGGCCTGCTACGGCTTTGAGCTGGGGGAGGCCATTTACGGAAGTCGGGAGGCGGGGCTATACATCCGTGTGCTGGCCCCCCTGATCCCCATTATGTACGTAGACAGCTCGGTGGACGCCTTTCTGAAGGGCATGGGTGAGCAGGTCTACTCTATGAACGTCAACATTCTGGATGCCTTGATTTCGGTGATCCTTGTATGGCTCCTCCTGCCCCCCATGGGACTGTGGGGCTACGTGGTGGCCATTTACGTCACCGAAACCCTCAATACCACTCTATCCCTCTGTCGGATGCTCCGCATGAGCCGCATGCCCGTCCGTCTGTGGAGACAGGTCTTCGGCCCCCTTCTGTGCGTGACGGGAGCCACGGCAATCTGTCGGCTGGCAGGCATAGCTCTTTCTCTTCCCGTGGGGGGGAAGTTCGAGCTGGGGCTCCATATCGGAGTGTGCGGGGGTGTCTACCTGCTCCTGTGCGTCCTAACCGGTGTCTGGGGTGGGGAGCAGACGAAGGATCTGCGCAGGATCCTGGGGGGCGGCGAGTAATATTCAAATTTGGGTTTATCGCTCCGCGCTAAACCCAAGTGAAATGCGCTTGCGCGCGTGAAATATGCGCTGAAGCGCATGTGAAATACTCGCAAGCGAGTGTGAAATTTGCCCTTCGGGCAAGTTGAGG
>JAFQOC010000228.1 GCA_017420845.1 Clostridia bacterium | reverse complement strand
AGCGGCGCCGATGGCTACGCACTCGTCGGGGTTGATGCCCTTGAAGGGCTCCTTGCCCAGGTACTTCTTGACAGCCTCCTGGACAGCGGGAATACGGGAGGAGCCGCCCACCATGAGGATCTTGTCGATCTTGTCAACGGCAATACCGGCGTCACGGATGACCTGCTTGGTGGGACCCATGGTGGCCTCAACCAGATCGGCGGTGATGCGGTCGAACTCGGCGCGGGTCAGAGTAGCCTCGAAGTGGAGGGGACCTGCGGCGGTGGCGGTGATGAAGGGAAGGTTGATGTCGGACTGGGACATACCGGACAGCTCGATCTTGGCCTTCTCGGCGGCGTCCTTCAGTCTCTGCATGACCATCTTGTCGGTGCGGAGATCCACGCCGTTCTCGCGCTGGAACTTATCGGCCATCCAGTTGATGATACGCTGGTCGAAGTCGTCACCGCCCAGACGGTTGTTACCGGCGGTAGCCAGCACCTCGAACACGCCGTCGGAGATCTCCAAAAGGGAGACGTCGAACGTACCGCCGCCCAGGTCGAAGACCAGAATGCGCTGGTTGTTCTCCTTGTCCATACCATAGGCCAGAGCGGCGGCGGTAGGCTCGTTGATGATACGCTGAACGTTCAGACCGGCGATCTTACCCGCGTCCTTGGTAGCCTGACGCTGGGCGTCGGTGAAGTAAGCGGGAACCGTGATGACGGCGTCGGTGACGGTGGTGCCCAGGTAAGCTTCGGCGTCGGCCTTCATCTTCTGCAGGATCATAGCCGAGATCTCCTGGGGGGTGTAGTTCTTGTTGTCGATGGTGGCCTTGTAATTAGTGCCCATGTGGCGCTTGATGGAGCTGATGGTGCGGTCGGGGTTGGTGATGGCCTGGCGCTTAGCCACCTGGCCTACCATACGCTCACCGTTCTTGGAGAAGGCCACCACGGAGGGGGTGGTTCTCGCACCTTCGGGATTGGGGATAACGATGGGCTCGGAGCCCTCGAAAACTGCGACGCAAGAGTTGGTCGTACCAAGGTCGATACCGATGATCTTTGCCATAATAATGTTCTCCTTTGTATCTTGAAGTATTTACAAATTTATTATGAAATTCGCAAGGCGAATTTCTACCGTAACATTCCGCGCAAGCGGAATATTTCACTCGCGCATAGCGCGAATTTCACTTTCGTGAAGCGAAAATTTCACATTTCTCCATAGGAGAAATATTTCACTGCCAACTTTAGTTGGCTACCTGCACCATGGCGTAGCGGATGATGTGGTCGCCCTTGCGGTAGCCCTTTTGGAAGACGGCCACGATGGCGCCTTCCCCGAGGCTCTCGTCCTCGATATGCATGACCGCGTTGTGAATGTCGGGGTTGAATACGTCGGTGGGAACCTCCTCCACACCCAGCTTGGTCAGGGCGTCGGTGGCGGACTTGAGGGTCATGGTGATGCCCTTGCCCAGGGGGGACTCGGCCTCCTCGGCCGTCAGCCCCGCGGCGGCGCGCTCCAGGGTGTCTACCACGGGAAGCAGACCCTTGATCGTGTCGGCGGTGGCGTCCCCGTAGATGGTCTCCTTCTCCTTGGCGGTACGGCGGCGGAAGTTGTCGTATTCGGCCAGCATCCGCAGGTACTTGTCTTTTTCCTCGGCCAGAGCCGCCTCGGCAGCCTCCAGCTTCTTTTTGGTCTCGGCCAGCTCGGCCTCGGCTTTCTTGAGCTTCTTCTTGTCGGAGCCCTTGGACTTTCCCTCGTCGGCTTCCTCGGCGGGGGGCTCTACGGTCTCGGCGGGCTCTGCCGCGGGGGTATCCTCGGCTTCGACCTCAAGATCCTTTTCCTTCTCGCTCATGTCGAAATCTTCCTTTCTTTATTCGTCATGGGGCGGCTTTGCGCCGTCCTGTATTTGCTTTGGGTCGGGGGAGAGCAGGGATTCCACGTTCCCCGAAATGCCCTCCAGGGTGGCCAGCACCTTGGCGTAGTCCATGCGGGCGGGACCCAGCACACCGATGGCGCCTACGGTGCGCCCGTTCTGTACAATGGGCTTGTAGACCAGGGCGGAGCGGTCCATGACCTTCACGGCGCTCTCGGATCCGATTACCACCCCCGCGTCACCCGTCCCCTCGGGGTCGGAAACCATGCGGAGGATGTCGTCCTTCTGCTCAATGGCACCAAGCACCTCCTTCATGCGGTCGGGATCAGCGAACTCGGGGTACTCCAGCAACCGGTCCATACCGCTGACCTTCAGCTCACCCTGATCCAGCTCGTTCATGGCCTCGTAGATGACCTTCACGGCCACCGAGACCAGCTCGGGACGGCTGCCCATGGCCCGCTCCATCTCCATCATAATGGGGAGGTTGATCTCGTTAGCAGACAGGTTCTGCAAGTGCTCGTTGAGGGTCAGCGCCAGCAGATCCGTCACCGCCGTGGAAAGGGGAGGCATATCGGTCAGGCGTACCGTCTTGGTCTTGACCTGTCCGTTTGACGCCACCAGCACCAGAATGAAGCTGTTTTCATCCAGATACACCGCGTCAAAGCGACGGATGGTGACGCTGGACGCCCTCGGCTTGATGGCGAAGGCGGTGTAGTTGGTGAGGTTGGAGGCTACCTTGGAGGCGGTGAGCAGGATGTGGTCCAGCTCGGCCATCTTTTCCTTCAGCAGCTCGTTGATCTGGTAAATTTCCCGCGCTGTCATGGCGTAATGCTCGATGAGGGTGTCCACGTAGAAGCGGTAGCCCCGCTCGCTTGGCACTCGCCCCGCCGAGGTGTGCGGCTGCTCCAGGTAACCCAGAGCCTCCAGCTCGGCCATTTCGTTGCGGATGGTAGCAGAGGAGCAGGGGATCTGCTTGGTTTCCATCAGATACTTGGATCCCACGGGCTCGCCGTCGGCGATGTGGGCGTCCACGATAGCCTTTAGTATGAGCTTTTTCCGCTCACTCAATTCGGGGTGACGATCGTCCATGCTTCATCCTCTGCCTTTCTGTCGGTTTTTCTTGGTTATTAGCACTCGATTGGTTCAAGTGCTAACCACGCATATAATGTACCACTTTTCCTCGGTTTTGTCAAGCCCTTTTTGCAATTTTTCGGCTGATTTCTTTGTTAAGAATCGGTGAACGTATTGTGAATGGGCGGATGGTTCGCAAATTGGGGGTGGGGATTGCTAATGCATGATCCTCTCAAAACCCGGAAGCGGTCGAGCGAACGCAAAAAAACGCCAAACGACTTTATTTAGGGCTTGATTTATTCACGGAAATATGCTATAATAAGATGATTCAAAAAAGTTTTGCAATTCTGTCATATGTCAACCCTCCGCCGTGTTTATATAGGTAGAGGACACTTTTCAAAAAAGAAAGGAATTCCATTATGAAACGTATTTTCGCAGCCTTGCTCTGCGCCCTCACGCTCCTTTCCTTCAATTCCTGCTTTACCCTTGATCGCTACGAGTCATCCAAATCCGCCTATGACGGCATCATCGAGGAGTACACCGCCCTCCTGACTGCCAAGCAGAACGGGGAGGAGCTGCCCGAGCCTGATACCAAGGGTATGGACGAGCGGGAGGCCGCCATAGCCGAGGCGATTTATAAAGTGGCGGAGCTTTGCAAGTCCCCCGACATTATGGGCTACGCCTACAAGGATACCGACGGCGACGGCTCTCCCGAGCTCTATCTCATGACTGCCGGTACCTACGTCCGCGCCCTTTTCTCCCTGGATGGCGGCAAGCCCATCCTCCTGTGGGTACAGGAGACTGCCACTCACAGTATGGCGTTCGGTCGGAAGGGCTACCTCTACTATGCAAGCTATACTACACAGGACGGCGTGGAGGAGCAGACCTATCATCACGCCCGTGTGGCGGGAGCGGAGCTGGTGGACGATCTGGTCATCGGCTATACCGTTGATCCCGACGACAACACCGCTGACGGGCATTTCAAGATCGAAAACGGCACCCGCACCGCCATCGGGAGGGATGAATACCGCTTCCTGTACAATTACTACGGCGAGCTGGAAGCCGCCGGCGGGCAGAAGGTGGCCAAGTGGTATGCCCCCCGCGTCACCCCCGTTTTTCCTCCCGAGACCGACGAAAACACCCCTGTTGCGGATTTCTCGGATTACACCGCCGTCAAGTCCACCTTCGCCGCCATGCTGGATACGGTGGCCACGATGAGCGCGTTCGACTGGGATCTGGGGAAATGCGACCACGCCTTCATTTGTAAGAGCGACAAGGATTTCGATACCTACATCCATCTCCTCTATCATGCCCGCGAGCTCCGTCCGGACGACGGCGTGGGTGACCCCACCGCTATCCGCGCCCATTACGGCTATTGCGAGACTGACCTCAACGGCGACGGCGCGGACGAACTGATCCTGCTGACCGACACCCATCAGCTGCTGGCCATCTTCACCACCGTGGACGGGGAGGTCGTGCCCGCCGAGGGCT
>JAFQOC010000227.1 GCA_017420845.1 Clostridia bacterium | reverse complement strand
TTGTCCTTGTTCAGGGCGACACGAGTGACGTAGCCTTCGGCCATCTCCAGGTAACGGGGGCCCTTCTCCTTAGTGGCGAACATGGTACCGACCTGGCTACGCAGGCCCTTACCCAGATCTTCCAGGGAGGCGCCGACTGCCAGACCATCTTCAGAGAATGCGGACTGGGTGCGGCCATAAACGATCTGCAGGAACAGCTCACGCATTGCGGTGTTGATGGCGTCGCACACCAGGTCAGTGTTCAGCGCCTCCAGAAGGGTCTTGCCGGGCAGGATCTCGGCGGCCATAGCGGCGGAGTGGGTCATACCCGAGCAGCCGATGGTCTCCACGAGGGCCTCCTCGATGATACCGTTCTTGACGTTCAGGGACAGCTTGCAGGCGCCCTGCTGGGGAGCGCACCAGCCCACACCGTGGGTGTAAGCAGAGATGTCGCTGATCTGTCTTGCCTGGATCCACTTGCCCTCCTCAGGCAGAGGAGCGGGACCGTGGTTGGGGCCCTGGGCTACGGTACACATGTTCTGAACCTCATGGCTCATTGCGTACTCGCACTTGTACTCATTGCTCATGATTTTTATTCTCCTTTGAAAATTTTGCGTGGTAATGACCCCGAAGGGAAGAATCCCCGCAGGGCAGTGATGGGAGAGGTGATCGTCCTGATGCGTGCGATCTCCGAAAAAAAGGAGGATCAGCGGTCTTCTTTAGATAGAAGCTCGATCAGAGGAGCGATGGCTCTCAGGTATGCTTCACCAATGAAGCAGGCTCCGTCGGGAGTGGGATGGACACCGTCGGCGGCGTAGTAGGCAGGCTTCTCCTCTTCCTCGGCGTGAAGAATTTCATCCAAAGGAAGGTAGGCGTCGGCGTACTCGTCTGCCAGACGCTTTACGATGGCTTTCTTGCGGGCCAGCTCCTCACAGAGAACCTGCTTGGCAGGATCTACGGTCTCCAGCAGGAAGGGCTGGATCATGAGGATGCGGGCGGATGTGCGGGACTTGAGGCTGTCCAGGACCTTGCGGTAGTTTGCCTCAAACTGCTCGTCGGTTGTCTCGACGTACTCAAAGGCGTAATGATGCCAGACGTCGTTGACACCAATCAGAACGGAGACGATATCGGGCTGAATATCCATAAAATCAGCTTCCAGCCGCTCCACCAGATGCTCGGTGCGATTGCCGCTGATGCCGAGGTTGACAAACTCGAATTCAGCATCGGGGAAGGAATCCTGGATCATAGCCGAGGCGTATCGGGGATAGCCGTTGCCCATGTCGTGGGGGTCGCTTCGGTCCCGTCCCGCGTCGGTGACACTGTCGCCTTGAAAAAGAATCTTCATGTCGGTGGGGTGTTACCTTTCAGAATTATGTTTTGGGAATGCGCGGATTTTTACTTGACGATCTCGCCGTAGACCTCGCCGAAGGCGGCGGCGGCGTTGCACTCGTCGGTGTCGATATGCATAGCCAGAGCGTAGCTGGGGCTGACACGGACGACCACGTCGTCGTAAATGGTGGTGCGCTCGGACTTGATCAGGACCTTCACGACCTCGCCGTTGGTAACACCCAGGCCCTCGGCGTCGGCGGGGGTCATGTGGATGTGACGCTTGGCGATGATGGCACCCTCGGAGACCTCGATCTCACCGGCGGGGCCGACCATCTTCAGACCGGGGGTACCGGCTACGTCGCCGCTCTCGCGGACAGGGACGTTCTTCAGACCCAGAGCGCGGGCGTCGGTGTAGGACAGCTCAATCTGGTTAGCCTTACGGGTGGGGCCCAACACGCTGACCATCATCTCGCCCTTGGGGCCGACGAGCTTGATCTTCTCGTTGCCGGTAGCGAACTGGCCGGGCTGGCTGAGCATCTTCTTGACGGTCAGCTCTGCGCCCTCGCCATACAGGGCCTTGACGGCCTCGTCGGTCAGGTGGATGTGCCGTGCGGAGGTCTCAACAAGAATTTTGTTTTCCATACTGCATTTCCTCTTTCGTATTGAAATTTATGACACTATAATGCATAAATCGCATTCCCTTAAATTATAGCATAAACCTGTCGAATTGTAAAGGGTTATTTTGAATATTTCTATCTGCATGGAGAGAAAGTTTTTGGAGATAATGTAGAGAAAAGAAAAAATGGGGTTTATCGTTGAGTTTATCTCTCGCTCCCCCGCACTCTGCAGGGGGATCACAGGGGGGCGCAGCTCCCCTGTGAGAATTAAACCCGGGTGGCCGGCGGTGTCGGGGTAGCGAAGCGGCGACGCGGTAGTGAATGGATGCCGGTGGCATCCAGAGCCGCGGCGTGACCGACCCGCAGGGAGACCGGCCTTGAGCGCCCTGACGCGCGCGGTAGCGCA
>JAFQOC010000226.1 GCA_017420845.1 Clostridia bacterium | reverse complement strand
TAAATGACCTCCTTTGTTGTTTTTATTTGTGCAGTTGGCAGCCGCACTCTTATTATACAACAAAGGAGTTTTTATGTCATTATCAACTATGTAATTCTTACCGAACCACGCGTCTAACGCGTGGTTTTACTATACAAAAAACAGGCTGTCTCGTTTCAAAATGCGAGACAGCCTGTTTTTGTATGATTTCTATTCGTTTACTGCGCCTTGACCAGCTTGATGCGAAGCTCCAGCTCGGTGATGATCCGGCTGAGCTCGGTGATCTCGGTAACCGTGGCGCTGATGGCTTTTTCAATGTCTTCCGTGACCTTGTCGGGACGGGGCAGGTACTTGACGTAGGCCAGCTCGCCCAAACGGCAATAGGCGGCCTTGCGCTTTCTTTCAGCCTTTTGAAGCTTGAACGTCAGAGACGTAAGATCCGCAGCCTTATCCAGCCCTTTTTTGACTCCGTCGAAGGCGGAGGTTTTTTCGGTTTTATCCATAACGGTGTTCCTTTCCTTATCCGAGCTCTACGGTGGTGCAAACGGCGTAGTGATCGGAATAATACTGTCCGTTCACCGGAATATCCTCCACGACGTAGCTGTCTGAGCAGGACATGTCGGTGAAAATGTAATCGATCTTGACGGTGCGGTCAGGCAGGAGCCTGCCAAAATTGTGGAAGGTCCCGCCCAGATTAGCGGTACAGTCTACCACGCCTCTGTCCGCCAGAGTCTTCGTGATGAGCCCGATCTCGGGAGCATCGGGAGTGGCATTGAAGTCTCCCGTCAGCACAAAGGGCTCAGGTCTTTGGGAAATATACTGCACCAGCTGCATAGCCCCCAGAAAACGAGCCTGCTTCCCTACGTGATCCAGATGAGTATTGATGAAACGGATGGGCGTATCCACACCGTTGATCTTGAGCAGAGCGGAGGTGAACATACGTGGACAGCCGCTCTGGTCGCCGCCGTAGGTCGAGCCGGGGATGGAGGGAGTGGGAGAGAGCCATAGATTTTCCAGGGAGATCAGCTCCACCCGATCCGTGGGGTAGGCGATGAGCATGGACTCGCCGTGATAGCTGCGATCACGGCCGCATCCCTGTACGGTATAGCCCGGGAGACGGTCACGGAGGGTGGCCCGCATGCCGTCGGTCACCTCCTGAAAGCCCACGATATGGGGCTTTTCACGCTCCAGTACCTCCACCACCCGATGGAATCGGTTGCTGAAGGAATTGATTCCATCTCCCGTGTTGTCTACACGGAGATTAAAGGACATGAACTTCATTTGGACGGCCATAGACACCTCCGGGGCGATTGATTTTGGTCTGCTTTATTATAGCACGAACGGTTTACTTTGTCAAGGGGGTCAATACCGCCCGTACTTGTGAGCAGCGTTATACATGGCGACGACGTTCTCCACGGGAGTATTGTCCTGAATGGCGTGGGTGGGGGCGAAATGGTAGCCTCGGTGAGGCATCATGATCTCCAGGGTCTCACGGCAGACTCGGTCGGTGTCGGCCGCCGTGCCGTAGGCAAGAGGACCTGCCGTGGAAATACAGCCACGGAAATTGAGACGGCCGCCAAAATGCTCGGCGAGATAGGCGGGGGACATGTTCACCGCTTCGGGCTGAAGGGTGTCCACCCCCCGAAGTCCCAATTCAATGAGATCCTCATAAACCCAACTGCTGCTGCCACAGGAGTGCATGATGGCGGGAAGCCCATAGGCAGAGGCCAGATCAATGAACAGCTTGTGGATGGGCTTGATGGTTTGGCGGTACAGATCAAGGGAGATCATGGGGGCAATCTGAGTGCCCAGATCCTCGCCCAGCCAAACGAAGTCGATATGCCCCTTACACTTGTCCAGCGTTCGCTCCAGCATCTTCAGTTGAAAATCGGCGCGGCGGCGGATGAAGCGCATGGCGGCCTCATTTTCCAAAAGCAGATGGCAGAGAACGTCCTCCATGCCCATAATACGGCCGTTGGAATTGATGATATCCGGCACGCCTGCGTTCCCTACGTACAGGGCAAACTCACCGTTATAGTGCTTACAAGCGGCCAGCGCGGCGTCATAGTCGAAATCGTCGGGAATGGGCACGGGAAACGCGTCAAAATCTTCATCCTCGGCATCCTGCAAGGGGAAATCACAGAAATCCCAGTAGCCTCCGCTTCCGTGGGCGACCCAGCGCATGATACAACCCTCCAGCTGATCCACCATGCGGTTCTCGGGAACGGGATGGAGGGGCCTTCCGATGTAGGGAGCGCCGATGGGACGGTAATCCACCCCCAACGCACGGAGCAGGCCCTCGTAATCCTCTGCGGGAATTCCAAGCGCTTCACAGAGGCGGGCGTGAATGGCGGGATTGGTCTCATATCCAATAGTCACGCGGTCGGTTTTCTCAAAATTGAAGGTGCGGATAACCCGCTCACGGGAGGTCAAGGTCTCAGGATACTTTTGAATCATCATAGAGGTAATCCTTTCCATGGGACAAATGTTTCCATCATTATACCATTCCCGCATACACCTGTCAAGGGGGGATTATTTGTTTTTCTCAACTTCCGCTCGCGGTCATTCCACCCATTCGATGCGGCGCAGATCCCGCAGAGGCAGCTCGCGGCGATCCTCCAGAATCAACCGCCCCATACAGGGATCGACCTCGAGTACCCGCCCTGTGACGGTCTCATAAGAGCCTCCCGCCTTCCTGCTGTCGGGGCGAAAATAGGTAATGCAAACGAGAGCGGCGCCTTCGTCAGCCGCCAATCGTCGCAGAGCCGCGTCCAGCATCTCGCTCTCATCCTCGGCCAGCTCC
>JAFQOC010000225.1 GCA_017420845.1 Clostridia bacterium | reverse complement strand
CCTGCCCCCACCCTCAAGAACCTTCAAATAAGAATATGTTGGCATCGGATATATGCTTATTTGAAAGCTTTTGAAATTTTGGTAAGCGGGATCCTTTCGGATATTCCCCGCGGAAAGGACTATACTATGCGTATCGTATTCATGGGCACTCCCGATTTTGCCCTGTATTCTCTGAAGGCCCTCGTGGAGTCCGGCGAGGAGGTGGTGGGTGTGGTCACCCAGCCCGACAAGCCCCGCGGCCGCGGTTACGTGCTGACGCCCCCTCCCGTCAAGGTCTACGCCCTGGAGCAGAATATCCCCGTCTACCAGCCTCAGACCCTGCGCAACGGGGCCTTTGACGAGACTCTGGCCCAGCTTGCCCCCGAGCTGATCGTGTTGGTGGCCTACGGTAAGCTCCTGCCCCTGTCGGTGCTGGAGTATCCCAAATTCGGCTGTATCAATGTCCACGGCTCCCTTCTCCCCGCCCTCCGCGGCGCGGCGCCCATGCAGAGAGCCATCATGGAGGGTCATCCCGTGACGGGCATCACCACCATGTACATGGCCGAGGGCATAGACACGGGAGATATGCTCCTCAAGTCCGAGGTGGCCATCGAGATCGACGACAACTTTGAGACGGTCCACGACAAGCTGGCGGTCTGCGGTGCCGAGACTCTGCTCCGTACCATTGAGGAGCTGAAGAAGGGGACCCTCGTGGCCACGCCCCAGGACGGCAGCCTCGCCACCCACGCCGCCAAGATCGAGAAGGCCGACTGCCTCATCGACTTTACGGCAGACGCCCACACGGTGCACAACCGTATCCGCGGCCTGTCCCCTATGCCTCTGGCCTTCACCCACACCCCCGACGGAAAGCTCTTGAAGGTTCCCGCCGCCATCCGCGGGCAGGAGCCTGATGCGGGCAATCTCGCCGCCCCCGGGACGGTGCTGTCTCTGGACAAGGGCATCGAGGTGGCCTGCGGCAAGGGGTCTGTGATCTTCACCGCCGTCACTCCCGAGGGCAAGGGGCGCATGAACGCCGCCGACTACATCCGCGGGCGGAAGGTGGCCGTGGGAGATCGGTTGGGATAATCAGCCTACGTTGATTTGGTTATTATTGAATCAACAATTTTGTGGTATACTACCCTCAATGACACCCTTCCGAAAGGAGAATTCCCATGTTTTTCGGACTTTTCTGGGGGGATTGGACCATTCTGGTCATGATCCCCGCGCTCATATTTGCGTTGGTGGCCCAGGCCAAGGTGAATTCCACCTTTAAACGCTACGCCAAGGTCTACAACCGCCGCGGACTCACAGGTGCCGAGGCTGCCCGTCGGGTACTGGACGCCGCGGGACTGTACCACGTACGGATCGAGCGGGTTCGCGGCCATCTGACCGACCACTACGATCCTCGGGAAAACGTCATCCGCCTGTCGGACGCCACCTATGGATCTACGGGTATTGCCGCCGTAGGGGTGGCCGCCCACGAGGCGGGTCACGCCGTTCAGCACGCCGTGGGATACGTGCCCATCAAGATTCGCGCCGCTATCATTCCCGTGACCAATTTCGGCTCCCGTCTGGCCATGCCCCTGTTTCTCATTGGCATGATCTTTTCGGGAGGCTCCTATCTGGGCTACGGCATCGGCACCATTTTCATGGTGACGGGCATCCTGTTCTTCTCCTTCTCCACCCTGTTCCAGCTGGTGACCCTTCCCACCGAGTTCAACGCCTCGGCCAGAGCCATGAAGGCCCTGGAGGACGGAGGACTGCTGGCTGACGACGAGCTGCCCGGTGCCAAGGCCACCCTTTCTGCCGCCGCCATGACCTACGTGGCCGCTCTGGCCACCTCCCTGGCCTCTCTCCTCCGTCTAATTCTGATTTTCAATAATCGGAGACGGTGACGGTATGCCTGTGCCTATTATGCATAGGCACATGAAAAACCGCCAAGCCCCATCTTTGTGACGGGGCTTGGCGGTTTGCTCATTTGTCCCGCTTTCGCGGGACAAATGGGTTGTCCTGCAAAAGCGGGCTTTGTGGGGTTGCGTTTTCAGGAAGATCTATATGGCATATCTCTTTTCAGAGGAGATATCGGATAGGAAAGGGAATTACTTTTTGAACAGAGCCTTCAGCCCCCGGGGGCGGTCTTCTTCATGAGTCGCACCCAGGAAGGTGTAGCCGCTCTCGGTGATGACTGACTCCAAACGGCTGTCGGGGATATCCTGCTCGGTGAGGATGACGGTCTCCTTCTTTTTATGGTTGGAGGTCACCCTTTTGACGGTGAGGTGCTTACGGACAGCGTCATTGACGTGAGCCTCGCACATGCCACACATCATGCCGTCTACCTTGACGGTTATGCGGATCATGGTTTCACCTCCTTGATGGGGGCGTCGGTATTTTCAGCCTTGTTCTCGGTGGCGTCGGTTGCTTTGGACATATTGGGGTGACAATGCCCCGCCATGGCACAGCCCGCGCAACCTCCGCAACAGGAGGATTTTCCCTGCTTCTTGTCGCGGATGAGGGTATACACGAGCCAACCGAAGAAGGCGATGAGAACAGCGCAGATGAGTATGGTGAAAATATGGTTTTGAAGCCAGATAAGCATGGGAATTTCCTCCTTTCGGGAAATATCTTGTATCTTGTATCTGCCGAGCGTGCTCGGCGTGTATCTTGTATCTTTACTTGATCTTCACCGTCTGTGTCAGTCTCCCCGACTCCTTATAGGGGCGGAAGAGCTGGACCAGCATACCGACGGCCAGCAGAGCGGCGATGACCAGCCACAGGATATTGATACCGCCCATGGCACCGGTGAAGAGCAGACCGAACTGGTAGATGATGAGGGAGATGGCGTAGGCGAAGAGGCACTGGTAGGCGATGGCGAAGGCGGTCCATTTTCCGTTGTTCATCTCGCGGCGGATAGCACCCATAGCGGCGAAGCAGGGGGCGCAGAGGAGATTGAAGACCAGGAAGGAGAAGCCGGCCAGCTTGCCCATGCCCGCGAAGTCGGCCACACCGAAGACGGCGACGACCTCCTCCTTGGCGATCAGGCCCATGAGGGTGGCTACGGCGGCGGTGGGATCCGAGAAGCCCAGGGGAGCGAAGACCCAACCGACGGCGGTGCCGATGTAGTCCAGAATGCTCATGCCGCCCTCGGGCATCTCCAGGAAGAGCCCGAAGTGACCGTCAGCCACCCCGAAGACGGTGCCCGCCCAGATGATGACGGTGGAGAGCATGATGACGGTGCCCGCCTTCTTGATGAAGGACCAGCCGCGCTCCCACATGGAGCGCAGGACGTTGATGGGAGTGGGCAGATGGTAAGCAGGCAGCTCCATGACGAAGGGAGCGGGGGTACCCGAGAAGAGCTTGGTCTTCTTGAGCATGATGCCCGAGACAATGATGGCGGCGATGCCAATGAAGTAGCAGAGGGGAGCCACCCACCAGGCGTTGCTGAAGAGGGTCGCGGCGATCATGGCGATGATGGGGAGCTTGGCGCCGCAGGGGATGAAGGTGGTGGTGATGATGGTCATGCGGCGGTCGCGCTCGTTCTCGATGGTACGGGAGGCCATGATACCGGGTACGCCGCAGCCCGTGCCGATGAGGATCGGGATGAAGGACTTGCCCGACAGACCGAACTTGCGGAAGATGCGGTCCAACACGAAGGCGATACGGGACATATAGCCGCAGGCCTCCAGGAAGGCCAGTAGGATGAACAGCACCAGGATCTGGGGCACGAATCCCAGCACGGCACCCACGCCGCCCACGATGCCGTCCAGGATCAGGCTGTTCAGCCATTCGGGGGAATTGGCGGCCACCAGACCCTTTTCAACCAGAACGGGGACACCCACTACCCACACGCCGTAGTCGGCGGGATCGGGCTCGGCAAAGCCGTAGCCGTGGGCGGTGGCGATGGAGGCGGTGAAGTCCGCACCCGTGGCGGAGGAGGTGAGAGTCTCGAAGGTCTCCTCGTCCTCGTACTCCCAGGTGACGGTGACGTCGTCGGTGATCTGCTCGTCAAGGGCGGTCAGAGCGGCCTTGATGCCCTCGGCGTCCCCGGCCTCAATGGCGGCGTTGTAGGCGGAGGTGTCAAGCCCCTGCTCCTCGGCGTAGACTACGAAATTGTCGATGATCTCGGCAGATCCCGCATACTCCTCGGCCTGAGCGGTGTAATCCTTGGCTCCAATGCCGAAGAGATGCCAGCCGTCCCCGAACACGCCGTCGTTGGCCCAGTCGGTGACGAAGGTACCCACGGTGGAGACGGATATGTAGTAGACCAGGAACATGATGGCGGCGAAGATGGGCAGGGCGGCGATACGGTTGGTGACCACCTTGTCGATCTTCTCGGATGCTGTGAGCTTGCCCACGTTCTTTCGCTTGAAGCAACCTTTCAGAATAGAGGTAATGTAGTTGTAACGCTCGTTGATGATGATGGCCTCGGCGTCATCGTCCAAAAGCCGCTCGGTCTCGCGGATGTCCTCCTCGATGTGGGAGAGGATCGCGGGATCCAGCTTCAGCTCGGAGAGCACCATCTCGTCCCGCTCGAAGATCTTGATGGCGTACCATCTCTGGCGGTCGGCGGGCATACCGTGAACGGCGGCCTCCTCAATGTGAGCCAGGGTGTGCTCCACCTCACCCGAGAAAATGTGGTGAGGCACGTTGCGCCCGTGCTTGGCGGTCTCAATGGCCAGCTTGACGGCCTCCTCCAGGCCCGTACCCTTCAGAGCCGAGATCTCCACGGCGGGACAGCCCATACGGTGGGACAGGGCCTCCAGGTCGATCATGTCTCCCTGCTTGCGGAGGACGTCCACCATGTTGATGGCCATGACCACGGGGATGCCCAGCTCGGTCAGCTGGGTGGTGAGGTAGAGGTTGCGCTCCAGGTTGGTGCCGTCGATGATGTTCAGGATGGCGTCGGGGCACTCCACCACAAGGTAATTACGGGCGACCACCTCCTCCAGGGTGTAGGGGGAGAGGGAGTAGATGCCGGGGAGGTCGGTGACAATGACGGTCTCGGGGCCCTCGTGGCTCTTGAGCTTGCCCTCCTTCTTCTCCACCGTGACGCCGGGCCAGTTACCCACGAACTGGTTGGAGCCGGTCAGAGCGTTGAAGAGGGTGGTCTTGCCCGTGTTGGGGTTACCCGCCAGGGCGATGCGGATGGTGCTTGCTTCCATAAATAGCTTTCTCCTTGCTACGCGTCACGGGTTAGCCATTGCTAACCGACGGGCGCAAAATATTCGGGATATACCCGAAGATCGAAATGGGGAAGGGGGACTGTCTGCCTGCGGGATCACTCCACCTCGATGCGGGCGGCGTCCTCCTTGCGCAGGCTCAGCTCGTAGCCTCGGACGGTGACCTCCAGGGGGTCTCCCAGAGGGGCGACCTTGTTGATCTTGATTTCCACACCGCGGGTGATGCCCATGTCCATGATGCGGCGGCGGACGGCTCCCTCACCGTGGACCTTGACCACGCGGGCGGTGCCTCCGATCTTGGTTTCGCGTAACGTTTTCATATGTTGACCTCCGTGGCGGCGGCAGATAGGAGTTAGCCGCCGCTAACTGCCTATATTATACCCAAGGAGGACTTTTTTGTCAAGAGGATTTGAGCAATTTTCGTAATTTTGGAAAAATAAACATCCGCCTCTCCCACGGAAAAGGCGGATGTGCGCAGAATGCACAAGCCGTCAATGAACGGTAGCACCGAAGGGCAGGAAGGCCAGCTTCATGAGCTTGAAGGACTGCAGGCCCAGGGGAATTCCGATGATGGTGATGCAGCAGAGAATACCCGAGACCAGGTAGCCGACGGCCATTTCCCAGCCGATCAAAATTGCCCAGAGAACGTTGGCGATGGGGTGCTTGTCGAAGTTGCAGGTGACCTTTTTGCCGAAGGGAGCAAAGGTGAGCTTGGCGGCCTTGAAGCACTGCTTGCCCAGGGGGATACCGATGATGGTGATGCAGAGAAGAAGCCCGAGGAATGCCCATCCCAGACCCAGCCAGAGTCCGCCGAGAATGAACCAGATGATATTGGCGATGAGTTTCATGAAATTTTACCTCCTTAACATGGTGGGATCATTATAGCATAAGGCGGGGGATTTGTCAACAGCGGAGGAGAGACGACAGGGTGGGCAGAGGCAGGGAGGGGTCAGTGGCAGGCTGCTGTTGTCCGGAAAACGGACTGTAACGACTTGGTCGGTGTTTCAAATTGCAGTTTATCGTTCCGATAAACTGCAATAGTGAAATACGCTTCGCGTGTGAAATGCCTTCGGCGTGAAATACGCTTCGCGTGTGAAATCCTCCCTTCGGTCGGGTGTCGGAAGAAACCCTACGGGTTTCAATT
>JAFQOC010000224.1 GCA_017420845.1 Clostridia bacterium | reverse complement strand
GCATGGGATTTTGCATCGCGATTTTTACCGCTGAAATGCGAGAATGAGATTCGAAAGTGGAGTTGGCTGGAGCTCTTTAACGCGAATTTAACGAACTACCTGTCGGGAGACACAGCCTATGAGCTCTACGCCTACTCCGAGTCGGGTGCCCGCACCTACGCATCCCTTATGAACAAGGCCGCCGAGACCCTTTCGGGCAAGGCTAACCTATATGATCTCATCGTACCCCTTCACTACAGCTTTGCCCTCAGCACCGAGGTGCAGGACTCCATGTCCCTGCCCGACGCGGAAAAGTTCATCCCGTATATCTATTCGGGCATGAATGAGGAGGTGCGTACGGTGGACGTCTACTCCGCCCTCGTGGTCCACAAGGACGAGTACATCTACTTCCGCACCGACCACCACTGGACCGCTACGGGTGCGTATTACGCCTACGAGGCTTACTGCAAGACGGCGGGCATCACACCCACGCCCCTGTCCTTCTACGAGAAGATGAGCTTCGGGGGCTTCCTGGGCACCCTGTACAGCAAGACGGGTCAGCCTGCGGCCATGGGGAACAACCCCGACACCGTAGAGGCTTATATCCCCAAGGGTACCAATGATCAGTACATCTACGACGCGAACGGTGAGCGGTCCCTGTATCGCAACGGCGTGGTGCGCCGTGACACCGACAAGTTCTACCAGGCCGCCGCCTCCAAGTACAACTGCTTCCTCATGGGCGACCATCCCCTCATTGAGATCCACAACGAGAATATCAGCGCAGATCGGAAGGGAACAACCGTCCTGCTTGTCAAGGAGTCCTTCGGCAACGCCTTCGCCCCCTTCCTGGTGGACAGCTACGAGCATATCTACGTGGTAGATTACCGCTACTATCACGGCACTCTGTCCGAGCTGGTGGACGAGAGGAGTGTGGACGACGTGATCTTCCTCAATAACGTGGTGGCCGTCACGGGCGGAGCAAGACTGTCCGAGCTGGAGGATTTCATCGGATGATTTCCCACATCGAAAGGAGACGACATGAACCGTTCCCCATCTGAGCAAGCCCGCCTCCGTATGGGCTACGGCCTTGCGGCGCTTCTGATTCTTGTCGCCGAGGTGCTGATCGCTCTGTTCGTCCGTGACGCCTTCATCCGCCCCTACGGCGGGGATATTCTGGTGACCCTGCTCATCTGCTGTGCCATCCGTGTGATCCTGCCCCGGGGCTGCCGATTGCCCATTGCGGGCGGCGTGCTGCTCTTCGCCATTCTGGTGGAGGTCGGGCAGTATTTCGGTCTGGTCTACCTTCTGGGACTGGGGCACATCGCCTTCTTCCGTATCCTCATCGGAACAGGCTTTTCTTGGTGGGATATGATGTGCTACGCCGCGGGGTGCGGAGTGTTTTTGGGGGTGGACAGAACCCTGCCGATTTCGCGCCGCCGCGTATGACTCCATAGTTCCGAAACAGGTTGGGAGCCGTTGGCTTTCAACCTGTTTTTTGCGCGAAAAGCAATCCAAAAAGGAATAATATTGTCTAAAATATTTTTTGAGTCAAAAAATAATTTCCGTTTTCGGAAAATAATATCCCGAAACCTATTGACAAATCCGCCCGGATGGTGTATAATGATGCCAACAAGGAAAAAGAACGGCTCCTAACGGGGGGCCGCAACGGAGGAATACAGCTATGGCAACCAAATCCAAGAAACCCATCACCCCTATGGTCACCTTTGACGCGGATCGCGAGGAAAAGCGCAAGGCCCTCAAGACCGCTATGAAGCAGATCGAGAAGGACTTCGGCGAGGGCGCCATTATGAAGCTGGGCGCCAATCCCCGCATGGCTGTGCAGGCGGTGCATACCGGCTCCCTGTCCCTGGACATGGCTCTGGGTATCGGCGGTGTTCCCCGCGGCCGTATCATCGAGATCTTCGGGCCTGAATCCTCGGGTAAGACCACCGTGGCCCTCCACATCGCCGCCGAGGTGCAGAAGGCCGGCGGTGAGGCCGCCTTCATCGACGCTGAGCACGCTCTGGATCCCGTTTACGCCAAGGCCCTGGGGGTGGACATCGACAATCTGCTGGTGTCCCAGCCCGACTGCGGCGAGGACGCTCTGTCCATCTGCGAGTCTCTGGTGCGCTCGGGGGCCGTAGACGTGGTGGTGGTAGACTCTGTGGCTGCTTTGGTGCCCCGTCAGGAGATCGAGGGCGACATGGGTGCCGCTACCGTGGGTATGCAGGCCCGCCTCATGTCCCAGGCCATGCGTAAGCTCTCTGCCGTCATCTCCAAGAGCCAGGCCGTGGTGATCTTCATCAACCAGCTCCGTGAGAAGGTGGGTGTTATGTACGGCAACCCCGAAACCACTCCCGGCGGCCGCGCTCTGAAATTCTACGCCTCTGTTCGCATCGACGTCCGCCGTACCGAGCAGCTCAAGCAAGGCAACGAGATCTACGGTAACCACGTCCGCTGTAAGATCGTCAAGAACAAGGTGGCGCCTCCCTTCAAGGTGGCCGAGTTCGATATCATTTACGGGCAGGGCATTTCCCGCTCCAGCGAGATCCTGGATTTCGCCATTGAGCTGGACATCATCAAGAAGAGCGGCTCCTGGTTCTCCTATAACGGGGAGCGTCTGGGACAGGGTAAGGACACCGTCCGCAAGCTGGTGGAGTCGGATCCCGCCTTCATGGCCGAGCTGGAGGAGAAGGTGCGTGCCGCTTCCGCTGAGACCGACCTGCTGGCCGCCTCCGAGTTTGAGCTGGATGACGACGACGATGACGACGACGGCGATTTCGAGATCCGCACCCTGGGAGATTCGGGTGAGGACGACGAGTAAGGGCGAGCCGCTATGAGCCGCTACGACAAAGACCCGATATACGACGGCCTTGACGAGACCGATGGGGGGGAGGCGAGTCCTCGCCCCCTGAAGTCGCGCCGTCTGGTGGATATGATGGAGGATACGCTCCGAAAGGGAACAGGGACCGGCCGGGAGTCTGCCCCCTTCGAGCCTGTCCGAGCAGGTCGTGAAATCGCTCCGCGGGACGGGACGAAAGGCACTTCCCGAGGGAAAGCTCGCGATAAAGCTCACGGTAATGCTCGCGGGGACGAAGTATCCCTTTCTCCATCGGCAAAGACCTCTACAAGGCCACGTACTGCCTCCCCAAAAACAACACCGGATCCGCAGATCCCCCCCGACGTCCACGCCGTCCTGTCGGTGACTCCCTCGGGGGAGGGGGAGACCGTGACGGTGGTGCTGGCCATACCCGATCCCGCGGGAGGAAAGCCCCGGCGAGTCAGCTTCCGCCTGCTGGTGGAGCAGTATGCCAATTTAGGGGTTAAGGAAGGGGAGATCACCCCCGAAGGGGCCGAGGCGTTGTTGGACGCGGGCAGGCTCTGCGGAGCCATCCGCCGCGGCATTTCCATGCTGGGGTACGGGGATCAATCCGCCCGCAGGCTGGCCTACAAGCTTACCGCTAAAGGGGTGGATCGGGATACCGCCGACCGCGCCGTGGCCTACCTTACCGAGAAGGGGTATATCCACGAGGACAGCACCGCCACGCTCCGTGCTGAGCAGGGGATCCGTAAGGGCTGGGGGGCCCGCCGTATTTGCGAGGATCTGGGGGCTCACGGCTTTACCCGAGAGGCGGTGGAGGAAGCCATGGAGGCCATCTCTCAAACCGATTGGGAGGCGCTTTGTGCCTCCGTTATCCGTAAGAAATACCGCACGATCCCCGAGGAACGGGGAGAACGCCAAAAGCTGATGGCCGCCATGATGCGGTTGGGCTACAGCGCGGACACAGTCAAGGAGGCCCTGCGCCGTATTCTGCGGGATGGCTGACCTTTTGGGGGAAATGTAGCAAAAATTCACGATTTGTGCGTATGTACGCCATATTTGGGTGTTATACTGATACCATCAAGACAAGAGAGGTTCCTTCCCATGAAGAAACTTACGCGTATACATCCCCTTTGGCGAGGCGCGGTCTGCCTGCTGGCGGTGCTCCTTTCCCTGTCCATGCTTGCCTGCTCGGATGAGGTTTACGACCCCACCCAAGACACCCTGATCCTTGAGGAGGGTACGGGGAAGGGAACGGGCAACGGCCAATTTGAGCTTCCCACCGAGCCCCCTACGGGGAGCGTCATTGAGATCCCCAACGCCGATCCCTTTGAGAACTCCCCCCACGTCCTCCGCGCTGATTTTCTGAACACGGGGAACTCCGACGCCATTCTCATCCGCATGGACGACACCGTGATCCTCATGGATGCGGGGGAGTCCGACGATTACCCCGCCATCAGCCGCAAGCTCACCGAGTACGGCATTACCCGGATCGACTACCTCATCATCTCCCACTACGACAACGATCACATCGGCACCATGTCCCAGATCCTTCAGCACTATACCGTCAAGAACGTCTACATGCCCGATTACGTGCGGGATTCCTCCCTGTACCGCCGCATGATGACAGCCCTGGATGCTACTCAAGGGGTTACGGTCCACCGCCCTACCGAGGACGTCCGCATTGACCTGCCATACGGTAGCCTGTGGATCAACCCCACGAGGCTCTACGAGCCCGGCGTAACTCTTGGCTCGGACGACGCCCACGCTCTGGAGGAGAACAACTACTCCCTCATCACCTCGGTCTACTTCGGTGACATTTCCATGCTCTTGGCGGGTGACGCCGAACAGGACCGCATTACCGAGTTCATGGAGACCGAGGGAGTCGATCTTTCCTACGACGTCATCAAGATCCCCCACCACGGCGGCTACGATAAGGCTCTGGGCAACCTCCTCCGCGAGAACACGGGCCTGCGTTACTGCATGGTCCACGCGGGGAGCAAGGGACTGGTGGAGGCCTCTCTGGTGACCGCTATGCGTACCTCGGGTGCCGCGGCGAAGTTCACCTACGACGGGGATATCGCTTTTGCCACCGACGGGACGAGTATGACCGTCAACCAGAATTGAAAACAGACGGCTGCCGCTTTCGGATAACGGTAGCCGTTTTTTCAGGATCCAACCCTAGTCCAACCACAGGTTGGGAGAAATTTGACCGCATCAAACAAACGCGTTATTGATTTTCCGCCGCAGGTGTGGTATCCTAATGATGTAGCTACGATACCAAGTGAAAGGAAGGAAATACCATGAAGCAAGCGTTGAACGAAAACATCGCCGCTCTCCGCAAGGAAAAGGGCATGACCCAGGAGGAGCTGGCGGTGAAGCTGGGGGTATCGGGTCAGGCGGTGTCCAAATGGGAGTCGGGGGTGTGCTGTCCCGATATCGGGCTTCTGCCCGAGCTGGCTGACATTTTCGGGGTCTCGCTGGATGTGCTGATGGGGCGGGAGACGCCTCCGACGTATCCTTCTCCCCCGGAGGAATTTGAGGCTATGTTCCAAGGCGTAGGCGATCTGCCTCGGGAGGAGGCGTACGACACGATCCTGCGGACGGTGTTTACTGTTCACGCGGGACTGTTTGCCGCTGAGATGAAAATGCCCTACCGAACCGAGACCGTAGCCCGCGCCGTGGCGGGGGAGTGGGGGCTGTCCTCCATCAGCGTGCCCGCCATCACCACCCGTATGTACCGTGACGCCGTATTTTTCGCGGCGAACCGTCCTCACGGCTCCACCTGGATGCGCCCCGAAGAGGTGGAAGCCCTGCGGCAACTGCTGGCAGATCTCGCGGAGGGGGAGAATCTGGCGGTGTTGCTGGCTCTGCACCGCTTGACCGGCCTCGCCGATGAGACCGCAACGGTGGATGCGATCGCGCGGGAGTGCGGACTGCCCGAGGAGCTTGTCCGGCGCGCGCTGGACGGCGGGCTCCGCCCTCTGGTCACAGCCACCCGCGACGGTCAGACGAATCGCTGGAACATCCGCGGAAAGGATCGGGATCTGATCCCTCTGCTGTCCCTCCTGCAACGGTTCTGAATCAAAAAGAGGAGTGTCCGTATTTCGGAACACTCCTTTTTTGGTGAAGTGGGTCAATCCGACACCGCGTACAGATTGATATCCCACGCCGGCACCCCCGCCATGCGCCGCAGGTACAGCTTGTAGCCGGGATTCAGCTCATGCACCAGCAGGGGCAGGCGGAACAGGTCATGGGATCGGTGGTAGGCCGACACCAGCAGGGCGGGAGCGTCCCGCTGAATCATGGCGCGGCTACCCAGCAGAGCCTCGGTCTCGGCGCCCTCCACGTCGTATTTGATATAGTCTATGTGTGTGCTGCCACCCAAAATCTCCTCTGCAGCTGTGTCAAGGGCGGTCACGGGCACCTCGGCGGTCTTGCCGAAGTAGGGGTTGTCGGCGGTGGAGGGGAGGATGTTGCCCGTGGCTTCGATAGGCGCGTCGGTCAGTCTGGCCTCAATGAGGCCGGCGTTGCGGTTGCCGCTTCCGTGGAAGGTCAGGGTGGCGGTGTGGCTCCACGCCCCCGCCTGTACGGGATGAACGGTAAGGCTGTCCCCCGCCTCACCGAGTGCCGTCGCGTATTCGGTGAGCTTGCGGAAATTGCGGCGGTCGGGCTCCAGGGCGATGACCTCCCGCAGATGGGGGGCGTACTGCCGCAGATCGCGGATGCTGTCCCCGTTGTAAGCCCCCAGATCGGCGGCGGTGATAAAATTTTCAGCGTGGAGGATGTAACGGTAAGCATCAGAAGGCTCCGACTCGGTGGCGCGAAGGACATCCATGCGCCCCGTCAGCTTGTATTCAATGATGCCGTCGTACACGCGGCGGGATTCCTCGTCCGCAAAGAGAGCGCGGGCGGCGGCAATCTCGTGGAGGTGGGCCTCGTAGAACGCGGCGTTGAACAGCTCGGTGCCGCAAACGGGTACGTCGGGGATATACATCTCGCAGGTCTTTGCTACCCGCCCGATGGTCTCCAGCACCTCGGGGCGGGAGGAGGCGAAGGAGAGGAGGACGATCATGTTCTCTGCCCCGTACCTTTCACAGGCCTGTGAGAAGGACAGCACCACCTTGCCGTGGAAGCTGTGGCCACGGACGAAGCCGTCGCTGGCGAAGAAATCCGCCACGGGGATGCCGTAGGCTGTGCTGACGGTGAGGATCTTGTCCGCGCCGTTCCCCATACCGTAGAGCAGGATGGGGCGGCCGCTGTCGGCGGCGGCTTTGAGATACTGCCAGAGATCGGTCATGGCGGTGCTCCTTTGCGTTACTTGATCCGTCTTGCCTCGGTGTAGAAGCGTTTGTCCTCGGCGTGTCCCATGGAGAAGGTCTTTCTCGGGAGAGCGCCGTCGGTGATGACGGTGGAGAACAGCTCCTCCTTGGCCATGCCGTCGAAGAGGAAGGCAATGGCGTCGGGACGGGCTGCCAGAGCCTTGGCGGTATCCTCGCCGTGGATGTAGTCGATGGAGGCGCCTGCGGGAGCGGTCTTCATGTATTCGTCCAGAAAGTCCTGCACCGTACCCACGGGAAGGGCAACGGCGGGTGCGGGAATGGTCAGAGTGCCGCCGCGATCCCCGCTGACCCACTCCACGGTCTGGGGGGAGGCTTCTCCGTGAAGGGTGGCGATATAGTCCGCAAAGGCGGTCAGCAGGTGATCCGGCTCCACCCCAAAGGCCACGCGGTAGATGGGCTCGAATTGCAGGGAATCATCGTAGAGGTTGACCACCTCGCACAGGGCGTAGCGGGCGGGATGGGTCATGGCGGTCTCGTCGCCGATAGCGGCGCGGATCTCCTCAAAGCAGGTCTTGGCGGCGGCCAGAGAATGGTTGCCGTCACCTACGGCGAAGAGCAGAGGGGCCAGACCCTCCTTGCCGTAGCGCTTGGCCATGGCAGCGGGGGTAATGAGGGCCTCCAGAGCGGACTCCACCTGCTCCGCGAGAGCGGGGGTGAGGAAGTAGCCCTTCAGGTGTCCGCTCTTTTGCATGAGGTCGTGGTCGTAGGCTACGGGCAGGGTATCCTTCAGACCGGTCAAAGGTTCAATGACCGTGCGGCCGCTGTCATCAATAAGCATCATGACGTGGGGGAGCTCGATGGGGGCGTCCCGACGGATGGTGGTGCGGGCGGGGATGCGCTCGGCCACGGTGGCCTCGGTGGCGCGGATGAGGGAGTCGGCGCCCCTCCTGTAGTCGTAGGTCATGAGATCCACCATGCCCACAAGGCCCAGTCGGGTCTCGCCGCTCCCCAGGGTGCGCTCCACCAGGATCATGGAGTCCGGATGCTCCACCAGCACCTCGCGGAGGTAGCGTTCCATGGCATCCAGCACCCGGGGCTTGCGGGCATCGGTCTCGGCCAGGTAGACCTCGGGGATGATGAGGCGGAGGGTGGAGGGAGAATCGGCGGCGATTTTGTCGGCGGTCTCCCAGTAATCGGGCTGGGAGGTATACTGGTCGCAGGCCACGCAGGACCAGGGGGTGCCGCTGTATTGGGTGAAATCGGGCAAAAGGATGTTAGCAGTCTTGAAGGGGATGGACATGGGAGCTCCTTTCGGCGGCAAAGCCGCGCGGTTCGTTGGGTCTATTATATACGAAAAACGCCGAAAATGCAAGAGGTTCAGCGGATTTTCTCACTCCTGCCGCAAAATTCTCCGAAATATTCCTCGATAATACATTTTGTTCACAGAATATCCCGTGTATGTTAAAAAATGCGTGATATAATAATATGAATTGCTGTGTGCATCCGACTTCACCGAACAAAGCTGTCAGGAAAGGCGGTTTCTCTATTTATGTTCCACGGTCCTCCTCCCGGAGCGCGCTTCCAGTACGCCAAGGTCACGCCCCCCAAGAATATCGCCGACGTCCCCCGCTATCTGGGCGAGCTGTTGGGTGGTTTCTTCACCCGCATGGGATACGTGTGCAAGCTGGTCTGGAAGACGGGCCCTTGGATTCTCTTTGCCATGCTGTTCTTCGCCATCTTTCAGGGAGTTATGCCTGTGGTTGGCTCCAAAATCTCCGAGGCGGTGCTCAACGAGCTGCAAAGCCAGTACGGCCTTTTTGGAGGTGATTTCGCGGGATTTTTCGGCTCTACGGTCTTCTTCCTGTTGGTTTTCATGTTCACCTACAACATCCTGACCAGCATCGTGAACACCCTGAAGAACACGGTTACCCGTATCGCGGGGGAGCTGGTGGTTCGCACCGTCAAGCTGGAGATCATGAACAAGGCCCGTGAGCTGGATCTTTGCTCCTTCGATCTCCCCGCCTTCTATGAGAAGCTGGAGAACGCCAACCGCGAGGCGGGTATGCGTCCCATCCAGATCCTCTCCTCCACCTTCCAGGTGGTGAGCACCACCATCACCCTCATTTCCTTTATCGTGATCCTGGCCGCCGAGCTGTGGTGGGCCGCGCTGGTCATGGTCGCCGTTTCGGTGCCCTCGGCCATCATCAATTTCTATTACCGCCGCAAGCACTTCCAGTATATGCGCCGCCGCTCCAAGGATCGTCGGCAGATGAGCTACTACTCGGATCTCATGGTCAACAAGGACATGGTCAAGGAGATTCGTATGTTCGACCTGTCCGACACCTTCATTGGCCGCTACCGCGAAACCTTCGACCGCTACTTCGCGGGCATCCGCGCCCTGATCCTCAAGGAGAATATCTGGCACGTCGTCATCACCGTGGTTTCCTCGGTGGTTAACTGCGGCTTTTACGCCTGGTTTGCCTACCGCGTGATCACGGGTGGCTACCAGATCGGTACCTACTCCCTGTACACGGGGGCGTTGGGCCAGATCGCGGGGCAGGTGGGAGCCCTCATCGGCATTTCCGCCACCATCTATGAAGGTACTCTGTTCATCGATAACCTGACCTCCTTTTTGAGGGAGGAGCCCACCGTGGTTCCCGTGATCCCTGAGGAGCGCAAGGCCGAAGGCCCTCTGCAGGTGGCCCACGGACAGGCTCATACCATCGAATTCCGCCACGTCAGCTTCATCTATCCAGGCACCGAACGCAAGGTGTTGGATGACATAAATCTCGTCATCCGCCCCGGGGAGACCCTGGTGCTGGTGGGTCTGAACGGTGCGGGAAAGACCACCCTACTCAAGCTTCTGACCCGTCTCTATGATCCCACCGAGGGTGTGATCCTCTTGGACGGTGAGGACATCCGCGCCTACGACGTCAAAGACCTGTACAGTATGTACGGCATCATTTTCCAGGACTTCGGCAAGTACGCCGTCAGCGTCACCGAGAACATCCACTTCGGCGATATCCGCAAGGAGCTGAAGGAGGAGGAGATCCGCCGCGCCGCCGAGGAGGCCGACGCCACCGACTACATCGGGCATCTGCCCGGCGGCTTCCATACCCCCCTCATGCGGATCTTCGAGGAGGAGGGCATCGAGCTCTCCATCGGTCAGTGGCAGAAGCTGGCCATCGCCCGCGCCTTCTACAGCGACTCCGACGTGCTGATCCTGGACGAGCCCACCGCCTCCCTTGACCCCATGGCCGAGCAGGAGATCTTCAACCAGTTCGACCGCCTCCGCGCCGACAAGACCACCATCTTTGTCTCCCATCGCCTGTCTTCTGCCACCGTGGCCTCCAAGATCGCGGTGCTGGAGTACGGAAAGCTCATCGAGGAGGGCGATCACCGCACCCTCATGGCCAAGCGTGGCCGTTACTACGAGCTCTTCTCCACCCAAGCCAAGCGCTACGTCACCGAGGGCGAGGCCGTGCTGGAGGAGGTGCCCGAGGGCATCCGCCCCGACCGCCCCATGCCGCCTCACCACGGTCATCCTCACGGCCGGCCTCCCACGGGAGCAGGCAACCGCCGAGGCGAATAAACTGTTATCAATATTGATTTCTATAGAACCCCCCAAAAAAGGAGACCATACCATGTCCATCAAAGTTGTCAAGTTCGGCGGCAGCTCTCTTGCCGATGCCGATCATTTCCGCCAGGTAGCCGCCATCATTAAGGCCGATCCCGACCGTCGCTACGTCGTCCCCTCTGCTCCCGGTAAGCGGGAGAAGAGCGACACCAAGGTCACCGACCTGCTCTACCGCTGCTACGACCTCATCAAGTCCCGCTCCTCCATGGAGTCCATCGATGCCTGCTACAACGAGATCCGCTCCCGTTATACCAGCATCATCGCCGATCTGGGTCTGGATTTCGACATCAACGGCGAGCTGGATTACGTCCGCAACGCCATGCTCCACGCCGCCGGCCGTGGCTACGCCGCCTCCCGCGGTGAGTACCTCAACGCCCTGATCCTGGCCAAGTACCTGGGATTTGACTTCATCGACGCCGAGAGTGTCATCTTCTTCAAGGAGAACGGTACCCTGGACGAGGAGAAGACCAATGCTGAGCTCTCCGCCGAGCTGGAGAAGCACAAGTACGCGGTCATCCCCGGCTTCTACGGCGGTACTCCCAATGGCACAGTAAAAACCTTCTCCCGCGGCGGCTCGGATATCACCGGCTCCATCGTGGCTAAGGCCGCTAAGGCTGATCTCTACGAGAACTGGACCGACGTCTCGGGCTTCATGATGGCCGATCCCCGCATCATTGACAATCCCTGCATCATCAAGGAGATCACCTACCGTGAGCTCCGTGAGCTGTCCTACATGGGCGCCACCGTCCTCCATGAGGACGCCGTGTTCCCCGTCCGCTCCGCCGGTATTCCCATCAACATCCGCAACACCAACCGCCCCGAGGATGAGGGCACCATGATCGTCTCCCATTCCGTGGGCTACGACTCCGAGCACGTCATCACGGGTGTGGCGGGTAAGAAGAGCTTCTCGGTCATCACCATTGAAAAGGACAGCATGAACTCCGAGGTGGGCTTCGGCCGCAAGGTGCTGGAGGTCTTTGAGGAAAACGAGATCTCCTTCGAGCATCTCCCCTCGGGCATCGACACCATGAGTGTGGTGGTGGCCACCGCCACTCTGGATGGCCGCCGTGAGAAGGTCATGAACGCCATCGTCCGCGCCGTCAAGCCCGACAGCGTGTTCATTGAGGATGAGCTGGCCCTCATCGCCGTGGTGGGACGCGGTATGGTCAAGGCCAAGGGCACCTCTGCCCGCGTCTGTGACGCTCTGGCCCGAGCCGACATCAACATCCGCATCATCGACCAGGGCTCCTCCGAGCTGAACATCATCGTGGGTGTGGACGACGAGGAGTACGAGGACGCTCTTCGCGCCATCTATTCCGAGTTTGTCAAGGCGTAAAACCGAAAAAGAAAGGGGCTGAGTCAAATTGAATTATTTGACTTTTCACCTATAAAAGAGCAACAAAAAACCAAGGTCAATCGGCTGATTTGACCTTGGTTTTTTGTTATGGTTGCACATAGCATTCACAGTTTATTCATGCTATGAAGCAG
>JAFQOC010000223.1 GCA_017420845.1 Clostridia bacterium | reverse complement strand
GTAAAAAAATTCCACTCACCGAGTGGAATTTTTTTGCATTTATCAATGTTTTATACGATTTTGACCGTCTTGAAAAGAATCTTATCCGGGCCTCGATAACCGCCCCGGACGGTGCCACCGCCGCTCTGGCCACCTTCTACGCCGCCTGCGAGATCGCCGAGGAGTACGACTACATCTTCTGCCACAACGAAGCCCTCCTCTACGAGTTCGTGGAGACCTACGACCCCGCCCTGTTTGAGCGCATCAAGGGGCTGGTCAAGGCGGGCAAGTGGCACATCATGGGCGGCTGGTACGTCCAGCCCGACTGCAACATTCCCTCGGGCGAGGGCTTTATCCGCCAGATCGAGTCGGGTCTTTCCTACTTCAAGGAGAAGTTCGGTGTGATCCCCACGGCGGCGGTCAACTTCGATTCCTTCGGCCACACCCAAGGCCTGGTCCAGATCCTCTCCAAGTGCGGCTACAGCGGCTACATCTGCTGCCGTCCCATGCCTGCATTCATGGATCTGCCCGCCAACTACATCGACTGGAAGGGCTTTGACGGCAGCTCGGTCAAGGCCGCCCGCTTTGACGATCTGAGCATCTACACCAACGGCCTGGGCGACGCGGTCAACGCTGTTAAGCGCAAAATGAAGCCCTGGAACGATCAGGGCGAGGAGATCGCCTTTGCCCTCTGGGGCGTGGGCAACCACGGCGGCGGCGCTTCCCGCAAGGATCTTGCCGAGCTGGCGGTCTTCATGGAGGAGCAGAAGACCGAGGGCGTCGAGGTTTTCCATTCCACCCCCGAGGCCTTCTTCGCCGCCTCTACCCCCAAGGTGGAGTGGGACGCCGCCCTCCAGCCCTGCTTTGTCAAGTGCTACACCTCCATCGCCCGCCTCAAGCGCCGCTACGCTGAGCTGGAGAACAAGCTCCTCATGACCGAGAAGATCTGCGCCTCTGCCTCCGCCGAGGGTCTGTACGACTACAACTTCGAGGCCTTCGATGACGCTCAGAAGCGCATGGCCATGGTGCAGTTCCACGACGTCCTGTCGGGCACCTGCATCATCGAGGGCGAGAAGAGCAGTATGCAGAAGATGGATTACGCCCTGGAGCTTCTGGACAAGGAGTTCACCAAGGCCTTCATGGGGCTGTGCCGCGACTACGAAAAGGCCGTCCCCCTGAAGTACCCCATCTTCGTCTACAACCCCAACCCCTACGCCGAGGAGTCCATCTTCACCGCCGACTTCTTCCTCCTGGACGGCATCTGCTCCGAGACCGAGGGCTACGAGTTCACCGTCAAGCGGGACGGAGCCGAGGTACCCTTCCAGCTGGTCAAGGAATCCTCCTGTATCAACCTGGACCGCAGTAAGCGCATGGCCATCAAGACCACCCTCAATCCCCTGTCCATGACCCGCTTTGACGTGGAGGTGCGCCGCAGTACCAAGCATTTCCTCGACCGTACCCCTCAGACCGAGTTCACCACCAAGCAGGGAACTACGGCTACCTTTGACGCGACCACGGGCGCTCTGACCTCCTTCATGGTGGAGGGCAAGGAGTACCTGAAGGGCGGAGCCTTCACCCCCATCGTCTACGACGACAACGAGGATCCCTGGGGCTGGCACATGAGAACCGTAGGCAAGAACTACACCCCCGCCACCTGTGAGATCCCCCTCCGCGTCATCGAGCGGGGCGACCTCCTCACCACGGTAGAGAGCCTCTACACCACGGGCAAGTCGGATATCCGCGTGGCCTACACCCTCTACAAGGACTTCGACTACATTGACGTCACGGTCAACGCCTACTGGAACGACCCGGGCAAGGGCCTGAAGCTGGCTATCCCCGTGGCTGAGATGGGTAAGTTCGTGGGTCAGACCGCCTTCGGTATCCAGACCTTCACCGAAAATCTGGAGGAATGCTCCCAGAGATTCGTGGGTATCGAGAGCGGCGATAAGCTGCTGACGGTCTTCAAGGACGGCACCTACGGCTGCTCCCTGGAGGATGGCGTTTTGTACCTCGACCTCCTTAACGGCTCGGTCTACTGCGCTCACCCCATAGACCGGCTCCCCATCGTGGATGATCAGCGCTTCAACCGCTACATCGACCTGGGCCGCCACGAGTTCGCCTTCCGTCTGGAGCTGTGTGACAAGACCGCCGCTGAGCGCAAGGCCGCCGCCTTCACCCAGAAGCCCTACGCCCTCAACTTCTACCCCCACGGCACGGGCGAGCGCCACGAGACCTCCGCCGTCACCCTGTCCGACGGCACCGTCTCCCTGTCCTGCTTCCGCAAGGTCAAGGACGACACCTACATGGTCCGCCTCATCAACAACACCGAGGAGGGAAGAGCCTGCGACTGCACCGTCTTCGGCAAGAGCCTGACCCTCGACTTCGGTAAGTTCGAGGTCAAGACCCTGCTGTACAGAAACGGCGAGCTGACCGAGCAGCGGTCTATGCTGGATTTGTGATTGCTTGAATCATCCAATGCCCGTCAAAGGCGGTCTTCCACCTTGGCGGGCATTTTGGTGTTGGGTCCAGGGAAATCAAATTTGGGGGTAACTATTCAGCTACCAATCAAATTTGGGTTTGTCGGTGAGTTTGAAAAGACGATTGTAGGGACCGGCGTCCCCGACGGTCCGTTTCCAAACGGCCAAAAGTACTTGCCGGATCTACGTTATTTTGGACCGTCGAGGACGCCGGTCCCTACAGTTCCGTTTTTGAGGTTTATTCAATCAGACCGCTAAACCCCAATTTTTCAGAAAAAAATTCCCCTATCTGTCATATTTCCCGCTTTTTATCCGTCATAAGGGTAAAGGCGGCCCACCGCCAAAACCCGAAAGGAGCAAAACAAGTGCAAGACCAACAGATCATCGACCTCTATTGGGCAAGAAACGAGCAGGCCATCGCCGAGAGCGACCGCGCCTACGGTGCTCTCTGCCACAGCGTGGCCATGAACATCCTCTCCGACCGCATGGATGCCGAGGAGTGTGTCAACGACACCTGGCTGAAGAGCTGGAACGCCATGCCTCCCGAGCGTCCCGGAAACCTCCGCGCCTTCTTCTGCCGCATTACCCGCAACCTCTCCATTGACCGCTACCGCGCCCGCCACAAGACCAAGTCCCGCGGGGATGGCTTTGAGGTGGCTCTCCACGAGCTGACCGAGTGCCTCCCCGACCCCGCGTCGGTGCAGGACAACGACCCCCTGCCCGCCCTGCTGGACGAGTTTCTGGAGTCCCTTAAGCCCACCCCGCGAAAGCTGCTGGTGGGACGCTACTGGCACGCCTACTCGGTGAACCAATTGGCCGAGACCTACGGCATGACCCCCAACCACGTGTCGGTTACCCTCAAACGCCTCCGCGAAGCCTTGCGGGACTTCCTCACCGAAAGGGGGTACCGGATATGAACGAGATGGCATACTTTGCGTTATTCGGCCGCATTTCGGATAAATACGTCACCGAGGCTCTGATTCCCGTGACCATCCCGATTCCCGCCAAGGGAGCCGGCTTTAAGAAGTCCCCCCTGGGTCGGATTCTGACCAGCCCCGCCTTCGTGGCGGTCGTTGGCAGCATCGCGGCGATCATCGTAGCCGTTGCGGTGGGTCTGAGCCTGGCGGGACGGAGTGAGGATCCCTCCATCCAGGATCCTACCTCCCAGAGCGACACGGCAGAGAGCGGCCACGAAAGCTCCGGCGGCGACGCGACCGAGCCCGACACCCCCGCCGAGACCGAGACCGAGACCCAGCCCGAGCCGGATCCCGATCCCTTCCCGGAGCGCAAGAATTACGGCGGCAGTATGTATATCATGCATGCCAACGATATGTTCTCCCCCGACTTCAACTATCTCCCCGAGGACCTTGTCTTCGCGGGAGCCGGCCAGTTGAATGCCGACCTTTTCGAGCGTGTCCGTCAATCGGAGGACTACCTGGGGATGAAGGTGGGCTTCATGGGGAACTATCTCGACCATGCCGAGGTGTTGCGTATGATCGGAATCATGGCCCAGGCCGGTGAGGATCGGAATATTCTGGTTCTGTCCTCCGGCTTCACCCTGGCTTCCCTGGCCACCTCCAATCTGCTGACCCCCTGGGATACCCTGGAGGGTGTCAACACCCGGGCCTCCTACTGGGATAGTGCCTTGATGGACTCCCATACCCAAGGCGGCCACAGCTATATCGGCTACAACAGCTTTATTCCTCCGAATGCCTATGCCATCGCCTACAGTAAGCCCCTCTATAATGCCTCCGCCGCCCCCAGGGATCTCTACTCTCTGGTGGACAGCGGCGGATGGACGCTGGAGGCACTCACGTCCGTGCTGACCGAGACGGCAAGCACCGCGAAATACGGCCTTTCGGTGCAGGATCCGCTTCAGAGATGCGCCCTGCTGACCGCCGCCGGCTTCCGTGTGTTCGACACGGTTCCTACTCAGGACGGCGGCTATACCCAGAGCTATACCCTCCCCGACAATGCCGATGCCATGCGTGCCATCTATGCCCGTCTGGTGGAGCTGACCCAGTGCGGCCGCTACGAGGATATGATTCAGCACGGCCCCGCCGTTCCCCGCATCGAGGGCGGCGAGCTCCTGATGGAGGTTCGTCTGACCCGCGAGCTGGCCTCTGATGCCTACGGAACTGATTTCGGCGTTCTGCCCCTGCCCAAGTACGACACCGCCCAGACCGCTTACAGATCCCTCCACGTCAATGCCTACATGGGTCTCTTCACCGATGCCTCCACCTCGGACATGGTGGGCGAGACCGCCGAAATGCTGGGCTACTTCTCCCGGCATACGGGGGAGATCTACAACCAAGCCGTCATGGGCGTGTACGGCAAGGACGAGGCGGCTGTGACGGCGGTGCATCGGGATCTGCATATGTTGGAGATCATCCACCGCTCCACCCACGACCTGGGTCTCCTCAATCCCGATACCTCCCAGACTCTGACCGATCCCCTGGGCGAAAGAAGCACCGAGCTTCGCTCCCCCCTCAAGCAGTCTTATGTCCGCGCCATGCAGAAATCCCTGGAGCGGTACGGCTGGTAACACTTTGCAGTTCATCTGCTCAAAAAAACAACCCCGATGCGCCGCATCGGGGTTTTTCTCATGTCACGATTCTGTAACTTTCAAATTTGGGTTTGTCGGGGAGCGGGGG
>JAFQOC010000222.1 GCA_017420845.1 Clostridia bacterium | reverse complement strand
CCCTTAAAAATTGAAACCCAACGCACCAATAAACCCAAATTTGAATGTTTCCTGATTCTCCAAACCTGAAACGTATTCCATTTACGAGTTAAAATCATTTTTGTTTATAATTCAAAAAAAATTTACATTTGAAATTCTCTTGTTTTTTTCCATATTTTATGAGGACTACGTATTTTTTTCAGAGATTGGTATTGATTTTTTTCTATATATATGTTATAATAAATTAAATATATATATATTACGCGCACGCGTGCGAGAAAAATTGCGGCCTTATATACAGATACAGCCTTGAGCACGGCGCGTTGTGATCCGAAATAAAACAGAAAGGAAAATACAATGGCATACCTCGACGATATCTCAAAGGTCTGGCATCTTGTGCGGGAGTCCTTCCGCCCCGAGCTGAGCGACGTGATTACGGATCTCTGGTTGGGCGGTCTGGAGGTCCGGGATTTTCAGGGATCTACCGTGATCATGAATGCCGAATCCGAAGTCAAGATCCGCGTTGTGACCTCCAAATACAAGACCGATATTGAAAAACGCTTTTCCGAAATGCTGGGCTTCGACGTGAACCTCGCGTTTACCTGCGCCGAAAGCGGGATCATCCCTCCCGATGAGCCCGGCATCATGCAGCGAGCGCAGAATAATCCCACCCATGAAGTCATACAGAGCTCCACAGAGGATTCCGTATCCTCTACCGGTGAGGACGCCTCCTTCCGTCCCGGCGGTATCGGCTCTACTCTGCCTCCCTTTAATTTTGAATATACATTCGAAAATTTTATCGTAGGATCCTCCAATAAGTTTGCCCACGCTGCCTGTCTGGCCGTGGCGGACCGTCCCGCGCAGGCTTACAATCCTCTCTTCATCTACGGCCCCAGCGGTCTGGGTAAGACCCACCTGCTTTACGCCATTACAAACGAGCTGAAGAAAAAGATTGGAAACGTTCGTGTCATTTACATCAAGGGCGAGGACTTCACCAACCAGATGATCGACTCCCTCTCCCGCCAGGCTATGAACGAATTCCGAGATAAGTACCGCTCCTGCGACGTGCTCCTCATTGACGATATTCAGTTCATCGCCGGTAAGACCTCCACGCAGGAGGAATTCTTCCATACCTTCAACGCCCTCCACGAGGCCGGCAAGCAGATCATCATGACCTCCGACCGTCCCCCCCGTGAGATCAAGACTCTGGAGGACCGTCTCAAGACCCGCTTTGAGTGGGGGCTTATCGCGGATATCCAGCCCCCGGATCTGGAGCTCCGTACCGCCATCATCAAGAAAAAGGCCGATCAGGTCAACGTCTCCATTCCCGACGACGTCCTGGCTTTTCTGGCTGAAAACCTTCGCTCCAACATCCGTCAGATCGAGGGTGCCATCAAGAAGCTGGGCGCAAAAAGCTTTCTCACAGGCCGCCGTGTTACCATGGAGCTGGCCAGAAGTTGTATTTCCGAGCTGCTGGGGGGTGCTGAGCCCGTAACGGTTACGGTGGATAAGATTTTTGCCGCCGTCTACCGCAAGTATAACATCAAGAAGGAAGATATCGTCAGCTCCAAGCGCACCAAGGATATCGCCAATGCCCGTCACATCACTGTTTACGTCATCCGTCAGGTGACGGATATGTCCCTGCCCAACATTGGTAAAATTCTGGGACGAGATCATTCTACTGTAATTTCCTCCCTGGATGCCATTGAAAAACGCATGGCCCAGAATCCCGCGTTCCGCGCCGAAATGGAGGAAATGGTCAAGGAAATCAAAGGAAACTGAATCTAATGAGTGTATGACGGCGTACTTTGTCGTCCCCGTGTCTCTGTGGGAAAAAATGTGCGTTTCCAAAGTCAATCCACAGGCTTTTCCGATCTCTCCCTGTCTTTTATCCGTGTTTTCCACACCCTGTGGAAAATCGTGTGGAAAAGAAGAAGTTTTACACATGGCCTGTGGGAAAAATTTGTCGAATATTACGAATTTTTCTCTTTGACAATGACATTCTCCTGCTTTTCCCTGTGGATAACTTCACTTTCAAAATTAAATTTATCCACATTCCTTTGAAAAAACGCTGAAAAAAATTTTTTTCAACAAGGGCCTGTGGAAATTGTTTGTCATTTATCCACAGAAAATCAGATAAAATTTTTCCACAGCGACAAGGCCGGTGAGCCCTAAAACCCGAAAATCCGTTTTCGGAGCCTTACGGCAGCGTATCCCACAGATTATCCACCGCATATCCCGGAGATCACCACAGCAAAAAAAAATTCTGCCACGAAAAAACAATTGTCACATAAGTCAAAATCAGTTTTCCACATTTTCCACCGTCCCTACGTCTGCTATTACTTGTTATCTATGTATTTTTTCTCGGTTTGTTGAGCGCGCGGCCGACGTCGCCTGTCTGACAGAGCGGATCTGACTGCCCTCCGTCGGTCCTATCACAGTTCTGCCAAATAATTTGAATGATGAACCGCAGATTATGTCGCTCCTTTGGATAAACGGCTCTGTCCGAGGATTACTTCGCCCATATCCGAAATTTCGTAAATAAGGAGTTTTTCTATGAAAATCGTATTTCACAAGGATATTCTCAGCGCGGCTGTCACACCTTTGATGAGCGGCGTTTCCAGCAAAATGACCATCGCTGCTACCGAGGGCATCCTCATTGAGGCATCCCTGCCGAATGCCTGCGTCATGACCACCTACGACATCGAAAAGGGTGTCCGCGTGACCTTGGAGGCCGACGTCATCGAGGCGGGCTCCGCCATTGTCAGCGCATCTAAGCTGAGCCAGATCGTCCGTGTCATGGATGGCGGTGACATTACCCTGACCGTGGATGACCGCAACTGCGCCACCATCGTCAGCGGCCGTTCCTCCCATACGCTGACTGCCCTGCCCGCCAAGGACTTTCCCGAGATTCCCCGTCTCATTTCCTCTCAGGGCTTTGTGGCCTCTCAGAAAATTGTCCGCGGTATGATCGCCAAGTGTATGTATGCCATGGGTGTGAACGATCAACGCCCCGTTCTGAACGGTCTGTTCTTCTCGGTTAACGATAATATGCTCCACATGGTTTCCTGCGATTCCTTCAAAATGGCTACCTGCGCCACCGAGGCCGAGCTGATGGGTCTGGAGGGCGGCGCCTCCGTGGAGAATATCCGCTTTATTCTGCCCAACAAGTCGGTAAACGAGCTGTACAAGCTGTTGAACGACAAGGATGAGGATGCCATCGTGACGGTCTACGTGAGCCGTAAGAACATCGTGTTCGTTATGAATGACATCACCTTCTTCTCCAAGCTCATCGAGGGTGAGTACATCGACTATAACCGCATCATTCTTCGCAACCACCGCATCACAGTCTACGCCGACCGTGAGTCCATCATTTCCGCTCTGGAGCACGCCGCTCTGATCACCGAGGAGAAGGTGGCCGGCAGCGTCCGTTCCCACGTCCGTCTGGAGGTCACGGGCAATCTTCTGAAGATCTCCGCTACCTCCGGCACCGGCTCTGCCTACGACGAGGTCGCCATCGGACACGAGGGTGACGATCTGATCATTGCCTTCAACAACCGCTACCTCATCGACAGCCTGCGCGCCTGCTCCTCCGATCGGGTCAAGCTTTCCATGTCCTCCCCCCTTACCAGCATCAACATTGAGCCCAATGACGAGGATTGCGTGGACGAGGATCTGTTCATGCTCCTGCCTGTCCGTATGAAGGACTGAGTAGAGATACAGAGATACGAAGATACGAAGATACAAGATATTCTGTAGTTTAAACCGTATCTTGTATCTGATATAAAAAAATGTAACTATTCAGCCGATATAAAAATTGCAGTTTATATGTCTGTTGTCTGACGGAAGAAGCGGTGACACGATCCACCCTCATCCGTCGCCGCCGCAGGAGCTGGCGACACCTTCCCCCGCGGGGAAGGCAAGGGTCTTATGTTTCTCGTTGTCTTAAAAACCT